>RPYR01000039.1 GCA_008671285.1 Collinsella aerofaciens
CTCGGTGAGCGTGCCGATCTGGTTGACCTTGACCAGGATCGCGTTGGCGGCACCCAGCTCGATGCCCTTCTTGAGGCGCTCGGTGTTAGTGACGAACAGGTCGTCGCCCACCAGCTGCACCTTGTTGCCAATGCGGCGGGTGAGCTCAACCCAGCCGTCCCAGTCCTCCTCGGCCATGCCGTCCTCGATGGAGATGATGGGATAGGTGTCGACGAGCTTCTCCCAGTAATCAACCATCTGAGCGCTCGTATACTTAACGCCCTCGCCCTTGAGCTCGTACATGCCGGTCTCGGCGTTGTAGAACTCGGTCGAGGCCGGGTCCATGGCGTACATGAAGTCGACGCCGGGCTTAAAGCCAGCCTTCTCGACGGCCTTGGTGATGTACTCGAACGGCTCGGCATTGGTCTTAAGGTTGGGGGCAAAGCCACCCTCGTCGCCCACGCCGCCGCCCAGGCCGGCCTCGTGCAGCACGCCCTTGAGGGTGTGGTAGACCTCGGCGCACCAGCGCAGGCCCTCGGCAAAGCTCGGGGCACCCACCGGCATGATCATGAACTCCTGGAAGTCGCCGTTGTTGTCGTCATGCACGCCGCCGTTGAGGATGTTCATCATGGGCGTGGGCAGCAGATGAGCGTTGACGCCGCCCAGGTACTGGTACAGTGACAGGCCCGCCGACTCGGCAGCGGCGCGGGCGACGGCCAGCGACACGCCCAGGATGGCGTTGGCACCGAGCTTGGTCTTGTTGGGGGTACCGTCCGCGGCAATCAGCGCGGCATCGACGGCGCGCTGGTCGAAGGCGTCGAGGCCCACGACGGCGTTAGCGCACTCGTTGTTGACGTGCTCGACGGCCTGCGAAACGCCCTTGCCCAGGTAGCGGCCCTTGTCGCCATCGCGCAGCTCGCAGGCCTCAAAGGCGCCGGTCGAAGCACCCGAAGGCACCATTGCGCGGCCAAAGCTGCCGTCCTCGAGCACGACCTCGACCTCGACGGTGGGATTGCCGCGGCTGTCGAGCACCTCGCGACCGTAGACGTCCAAAATATCGCTCATGTTGTCTCCCTCTCACTTGGAAACGGGTTGAATGCTTGGCGACGCGGCTTGCACGCTGTAGAGGCGCGCAGGTTCATAAGTTAGCCTTGTCGCACTTTTTGCATTATGCCCTAAGTTAGCCGAGGGATACACTTGATTTTCGAAAAATTTAGCGGGAACGATGAGGCGTGTCAGCCCGTCGTTCCCGCAGTCTTACTCCCCTGCCTTTGCTGCGTCCCACAGGTCGTTGAGCCCATGGGTCGAAAGCTCGGCAAGATCAACGTGGGCATCGGCCGCCATCTGTTCCATCGCAGCCCAGCGACGGCGAAACTTGGCCGTGCTCGCGCGCAGGGCGCTCTCGGCGTCGATACCCTCCTTGCGCGCGACGTTGACCAGGGCAAAGAGCAGATCGCCAAACTCCATTTCGCGCTCGGGCGAGCCAGGGGCCTCGGCCTCAAACTCGGCACGCTCCTCGGCAACCTCGTCCCACACGTCCTGGACCGTCTCCCACTCAAAGCCCACGGCAGCCGCCTTGCGTGACACCTTCTGCGCCTGCATCAACGCCGGCAGATGCGTGGGCACGCCATCGAGCAGACCCTCGGGCGCGGCCTCGCCCGCCGCCACGGCCTTGTCCTTGGCGGCTTTCTCGGCAAGCTTGACCTCGTCCCAAATCTTGAGCACCTCGTCGGAGCTCTCGGCATCCGCATCGCCAAACACGTGCGGGTGGCGGCGAATGAGCTTGGCGTCGATATCGCGCGCCACGTCGGCCAGCGTAAACTCGCCGGCGTCGGCAGCAATCTGCGCATGCAGCACGACCTGCATGAGCACGTCACCCAGCTCCTCGCGTAGGTGAACCGCGTCGTCCGCCTCGATGCAGTCGAGCGCCTCGTAGGCCTCCTCGATCATGTTCTTGCCGATGCTGCGGTGCGTCTGCTCGCGGTCCCACGGGCAGCCATCGGGCTGACGCAGACGCCAGATGGTCTGCACCAGATGCTGCAGCTCGGCCGACGCGTCTATCAGCGTGGACAGATCGCGCGAGCCCTCGGCATTTTGCTGAGCCATATGCTGCGCCATGGTTAGTCCTCCTCCAGGATCACGTGGCGGAACGCTCCGCCCTCGTAGATGCCGTAGCTGTGCGTGCCGTCCTTGGGGATGCTCACGCTGCCGGGGTTGAAGAGCCACAGGCCCGGGTGCGCGGCGCTTTCCTCGTTGACCTTGATGTGCGTGTGGCCGTAGACGAGCGCGGAGCCCTCGGGCAACGCGGGCGCGTGGTCGACGCTGTTGTGCATGCCGGCGCCAAAGACATGGCCGTGCGTCAGGAACAGCTCGCGGCCGGTCTCGTCGAACAGCGTGGCGTAGTCGGCCATGACGGGGAAGTCGAGCACCATCTGGTCGACCTCGGCGTCGCAGTTGCCGCGCACCGCGATGATGCGGTCGGCCAGGGCGTTGAGCAGCGGGATAACGCGCTTGGGAGCGTAATCGCGCGGCAGGTCGTTGCGTGGACCGTGGTAGAGCAGGTCGCCCAGCAGCACGACGCGGTCAGGCTGCTCGGACTCGATGGCGGCGCAGAGGCGCTCGGCCCAGTATGCCGAGCCGTGGATGTCGGAGGCGATGAGGTATTTCATGGGGAGATCCTTTCGAATGGGGTTGATATGGCTAGGCGCAGGATGTCGCCACCAGCCGCGTTATTCAAATCGCAGTGCCGCGCTCTGGGCCGCCCGCATCACGCGCTGGAGCGGCACATTATGCTCGCGAGCGAGACGGGCGCAGTCCTCGTACTCGGGCGCTGCACGCTCGCTGCCGTCGGGCAGGGTGGCCACTTTAACGGACACCTCGCCCCATGGCGTCGTTACGCGCTCAAAGCGGCGTGACAGGCAAACGCGCTCCATGACCTGGCGACGAATGCCGTTGGTCGTGGTTTCCAAAAAGATAATCGTCTGCAGGCGCTCGATATCCTCGTGAGCACAGATTACCTGTAGCTGCCAGCTGGGGCGGCCTTTCTTGCAATAGAGGGGCAGCCAATGCACCTCGCGCGCACCCGCCCCGCGCAGACGGTCGGCGGCGTAGGCGAGCACCTCGGGCGACGCATCGTCGATGTCGCATTCCAGCTTGACGATGGTCTCGGGCGCATCGGTCTCGCGAGACAGCGGAGATGTGCTATCGCATTGCATACGGTCCGGATCCTTTCCGCGCGGGCTCGTTTTGTCCACCCAAACGCTAGCACATCGCAGGCGGCGCAGGGGCGGCGTCATGGGATAGGTGCGACTTTTGCTGGGCGCAAGTGCTGGCGCGCTCCAACGCCGGCCCGCTCCATTCAAACGTGTACGTCAGCCTCCAAACATGTCATTTTTTGCAGCTTTTGGAGGCTGATGCACATGTTTTGAGAGCGCAAGCGAGGCCGCACCGCGCGCCGCGCAGCCTTTCCAATCGATTTCGACCCCCGGCGTGCCCGGCGTGTTGAGAGCTGCGCCATTACAATGGAGCGGATTCGCTTGACGCAAAGGAGCCGCCATGTCTGCTTGCCCGCTGATCGATTGCCATACCCACACCTCGTTCTCGGACGGTCATGCCTCGTTTGAGGACAACGTTCGCGCCGCTGCTGCGGCCAGCTGCCGCGTCATGGTCTCAACCGATCATCTCACCCTGCCCGCCAGCATGGACGCCAACTGCGAAGTGCAGGTTACTGAGGGCGACCTGCCGGCGCATCGTCTGGCTTTTGAGGACGCCCGCAAGCTCGCCGCGCAGATCACGCCGGAGCTCGAGCTTATCTATGGCTTTGAATGCGACTGGTACGAAGGTTGCGAGCCTTTGGTTGAGCGCTGGTCCGCGGGTGCCATAGTGCGCTTGGGCAGCGTGCATTGGATTGGCAACCCGGGCGATATCATGGCCGGTGCCGCGGGTACGGCGGGAACGGAAAACGTCGCTCGCCCCGATACGCCCGATTCCCTTTGCGGTTGGATCGACGACGACACCGACCTGCACGTTTGGGAAAACCTGGGCGTGCGCGGCGTGTGGGAGCGCTATGTCGACGACTGGTGCCGCGCCTGCGAAAGCTCGCTCAGCTTTGATGTGATGGCTCACCCTGACCTGGTCATGCGCTTTTCGAAGGAAGGCTTTACGCCCGACTTTGACCCCGCACCGTTTTGGCAGCAGATGGCCGAATGCGCCCACGATACGGGCCGCCGCATTGAGGTCTCGACCGCCGCACCGCGCAAGGGCCTCGACGACTACTATCCCACGACCGGATTGCTGCATTGCTTTGCCCACGCCGAGGTGCCGATAACTTTTGGCTCGGACGCACACCGCGCCTGCGACATCTGCTGGAACATCCGTGAGGCCCAGGCACACGCCTACGACTGCGGCTACCGAACCTTCGGCATCCCCCACCTCACCGGAGAATGGGAGTCCACGCCCCTCGCCTAACCATCCCTTCATAAGTTGCGGTGGAATAGGGATTGTTTTGCCTGATGAAGCGCTTAAACAGTCCCTATTTCACCGCAACTTCCATGACCCCGTTACACCAACAAAGACTGTCCCAAACGACTAGTGGCGGCGGGCGTTGAGTTCGCCGGCCAGCTCGTCGAGGGTAATGCCGTAGCGCTCAAGCGTCACGAGCAAGTGGTAGACCAGGTCGCCAGCCTCGTAGCGGATGTGATCGTGATCGTTATCCTTGCAGGCCATGATCACCTCGCTCGCCTCCTCGGCAAGCTTCTTGAGCAGCTCGTCCTCGACGTCGGTCAGCAGGCGAGCGGTATAGCTCTCCTGCGGCGATGCGTCGCGACGGCCGTGAATCACCTCGGCGAGCGCCGTCAGCGTCTCACCGATATTTCCATCCTGAACGTTTGCGGTGCGCACACCCATAGTTCAATCCTTTCTGGTTGGCCGAGCGTCTAATCGAGCGCCCGCCCTACGCGAGTTTCTTAAAGAAGCAGGTACGGTTGCCGGTGTGGCAAGCCGGGCCCGGAGAGTCAACCTTGACCAGCAGCGTATCGCTATCGCAGTCGGCCCAGAGTTCCTTGACCTCCTGCATATTGCCGCTCGTCGCGCCCTTGTTCCAGAGCTCCTGGCGACTGCGGCTCCAAAACCACGTGGTGCCGGTCTTGAGCGTCAACCCCACCGACTCCTCGTTCATCCAGGCAACCATAAGCACCTCGCCGGTGTCATACTGCTGAACAACACAAGGAATCAGCCCCTTGGCGTCGTATTTGAGCTCGGACGCAGTTGTCACTTGCTCCATTTAAAAATCCAATCTCACGGGAATAGCCTGCGACGCCATATACTCCTTCACCTGGCGAATGCTGAAGGTTCCAAAGTGAAAGACGCTGGCCGCCAGTACGGCGTCGGCTTCGCCCTCGCTCACGCCCTCGGCGAAAGGCTCGAGCGTGCCCACGCCGCCGCTCGCGATAACGGGAATCGGCACCGCGCGGGCCACGGCGCGAGTAAGCGCCAGATCGAAGCCGGCCTTGGTACCGTCGCGGTCCATGCTGGTCAGTAGGATTTCGCCGGCGCCACGACGAGCCGCCTCCTCGGCCCACGCCACTGCGTCGATACCCGTAGCGTTGCGGCCGCCCGCCGTAAAGACCTCCCACTTATCGGCGCCCGGCTCCCCGGGCAGCCCCACGCGCTTGGCATCGATCGCCACGACCACGGCCTGGCTGCCAAACGCCGCGGCAGCCTGGCTGATCAGCGACGGATCGCGCACAGCCGCCGAGTTGAGCGACACCTTGTCGGCACCGGCGGCAACCATGGTGCGCATGCCCGCCAGGTCGCGAAAGCCGCCGCCCACGGTATAGGGAATGGCCAGCTCCTCGGCCGCATGCGCCGCCATCTCGATAGTCGTCGCACGGTTATCGCTCGTCGCGGTAATGTCCAAAAATACGACCTCGTCCGCACCCTCGCGGTCGTAGGCACGGGCCAGCTCCACCGGGTCGCCCGCATCGCGCAGGCTCACAAAGTTGACGCCCTTGACCACGCGGCCGTCCTTAACATCCAGACAGGGAATCACGCGTTTGGTAAGCATGGGCTACTCCTCCCCTCGGGCGGCGACCAGCGCCTGGGCCAGCGTAAAGTTGCCCTCGTAGAGCGCACGGCCGGTGATAGCACCCTCGATGGCGTTCTCGCCCACCGCGGCAAGCGCGCGGATGTCGCCGAGCGTCGAGATACCGCCCGACGCCACGACGGGAAAGCCCGCGACCTGCGCCACATGGCGATATGCCGCCACATCGATGCCCGTCTGCATGCCATCACGCGCGATGTCGGTATACACCAGATGCTTAAAGCCCAGCTCGGTAAGCTGCGCCACGGCATCGTCGAGCGCCACGCCCGCGCCGTCACGCCAGCCGTTCACCTTGACCTGGCTGTCGCGGGCGGCAATGTCAGCCACCAACAGCTCGCCAAAGCCTTCGGCCGCCACCTCGGCGAAACCCGGCTCGGTCACCAGCACGGTGCCCAGTGCGATGCGGCGTGCGCCGTAGCCTGCCAACTCGTCGATGCGCGCGAGCGAGCGGACGCCGCCGCCCACGTCCACAGACAGACCATCGACGCCGCAGATGGCCTTAATCGCCACCGAATTAGCAGCGCATGTGTCCTCGTCCTCGCCAAAGGCAGCGGACAGGTCGACGACATGCACCCAGCCTGCGCCCTGTTCGGCAAACGAGCGGGCGACGGCCACAGGGTCGTCGGAATATACCTTGCAGCGGCTGCGGTCGCCGCGCTCCAGGCGCACGACCTTGCCGCCGATCAGATCGATTGCGGGAAACAGGATCATCGGCCGGCCTCCTCGACGATGTTGACGAAGTTCTTAAGGATGCGCTGACCCAGCGCGGAGGATTTCTCGGGATGGAACTGGCAGCCCCACACGTTGCCGTGACGCACGATGCACGGGAAGCTCCGCGTATAGTGCGTGCGTGCCAGCACATCGGCGGTATCGGCGTCGTCGGCCACCGCATAGCTGTGGGTGAAGTACATGTTGGCGCCCTCGGCAAAACCGGCGAGCAGCGGATCGGCCGCACCGGCAGGCGTCATATGCACCTGGTCCCAGCCCACGTGCGGCACCTTAAGGCGGCTCGACTCCAAGCGCGTGCACGAACCGCGCATAATGCCCAGGCCATCGACCCAGGGACCGCCAGTCTGCTCAGAGGCATTGCCGTCGGCGACCGCGCCCTCGTCCGCAGGCACGCCCTCGTTGCCGCGCTCAAAAAATAGCTGAAGGCCCAGGCAGATGCCGAGCAGCGGAGTTCCGGCGGCGACGGCATCGAGCACCGCGTCCGCCTCGCCGCTCTGGCGCATAAAGGCGATCGCGTCATAGAACGCGCCCACGCCCGGGATGACCAGGCCGTCGGCGCGGCGGATCTGCTCCGGATCGTCCGACGTGCAGGCGGCGGCACCGGCGCGCGCAAGCCCGCGCGCAACGCTCGACAAGTTGCCCTTGTGGTAGTCGACCACCACGATCTTCGGTTCGCCCACGCGACCCTCCACTTCTCATCATCCAAAACCACCGCAAAGGGGACAGGCACCTTCGTGGTGGTTTTACCCTTGTGACGGTTACAGCGAGCCCTTGGTGCTGGGAATGCCCTGCACGCGGGGGTCCAGCTCGCAGGCGCGGCGCATCGTGCGGCCCACGGCCTTAAAGGCGGCCTCGATAATGTGATGCGAGTTGCCGCCCACCAGCTCGCGCACGTGCAGCGTGAGCTTGGCATCGCGCGCAAAGGCGTAGAAGAACTCGACGGCCAGCTCGGTATCGAAGCTGCCCACGCGCTCAGTCGGCACGGGCAGCTCGCAGTAGGCCTGCCCGCGGCCCGAAATGTCCACGGCAGCCATCACAAGCGTCTCGTCCATGGCGATCGCCGCGTCGGCAAAGCGCGTAACGCCCGCCTTGTCGCCCAGCGCCTGGCAAAACGCCTCGCCCAGCACAATGCCCGTGTCCTCGACGGTATGATGCGCATCGACTTCGACGTCGCCCACCGCGTGCACCGTCAAATCGAACAGGCCATGGCGGCCAAAAGCGTTGAGCATGTGGTCGAAAAACGGTACGCCGGTCGAGATATCACACACGCCGCATCCGTCCAGGTCGAGCTTTACAACAATGTCGGTCTCCCCCGTCTTGCGGGTCACCTCGGCATAGCGGTCCATCTACATCTCCTCCTTCACCAGCGCGGCAAACGCGGCCAGCACCTCGTCGTTTTCCTGCGGGGTGCCCACGGTAATGCGCAGACAGTCCGCGAGCCCCGGCGCGTAACTAAAGTCGCGCACCAAAATCGAATACTCGTCGCGCAGACGCTCGCGCACGCGCGTAGCATGCGGCGTGCGCACAAGCACAAAGTTCGCCGCGCTCGGCCATGCCTCCGCGGACATGCCCTCGGCAGCCATTGCGCGTAGGGCGCACAGCTCGCGCTCGCGCTCGGATGCAACCTGTGCCACCACGGGCGCGTACGCATCGCGGGCACGCACGCAGGCAAGCGCCGCCGCCTGGCTCAACACGTTGACCGAATAGATCTGGCGAATCGCCGCGAACACGTCGATGACCTCGGGCGCCGCGATCACATAGCCCAGGCGCGTGCCGGCGGCGCCGAACGCCTTGGACAGTGTATGCAGAATCACCAGGTTAGGATGCTCGGCAATAAGGCCTTGCGCCGTAGTTGCCGCGCCAAACGAATCGTCGGCAAACTCCACGTAGGCCTCGTCGACCATGACCATGCCGGGGCAGGCATCGCACAGAGCCGCAACAAAGTCGAGCGGCGCCACGTCACCCGTGGGATTGTTGGGCGAGGTCACGATCGCCAGATTGCACTCGGGAGCCGCCGCAAGCACCGCCGCCTGGTCGAGCTCAAAGGTCGCCGGGTCGCGCCACACGTCGCGCACCTCGGTCTGGCACAGCGACGCAAAGAACGCATACTCGCTAAAGCACGGCGGGCAGTTGAGCAGGGTCCGCCCCGCGCCGCCAAACGCCAGCAGGAAGTTATAGAGTAGCTCGTCGCCGCCGTTGCCCACGCAGATGTTCTCGCGCGTCACGCCATGCCAGGCAGCAAGCTCGTCGCGCAGGTCGTTGGACATGGGATCGGGATAGCGGTTGAGCGGTGCGGCAGCCAAGGCCGCATCAACCGCCTCGCGCACGCCGGCCGGCACGGGATAGGTGTTCTCGTTGGCCGAAAGATTGATGCGCGTGGGCGTAAAGTTGGGATCGTAGGGCTCGATGCCGGTCAAGTAGGGCTGGACGAGCTCCTTCATGCGGGGCGTCAGCTCGGCCATATTAGGCCTCCTCGCCGGTCGCGCCAGCGGCACCGCCCGCAGCCGCCGCCAGGTCCACGCCCTCAGCAACCGTCGCCACGGCGTCGCCCGGCCAGGCGACCTTGGTCAGGTCGGCCGCAGCCAGTGACTCGGCACTCACGGCATCCTCGCCCTGCTCCAGCACGCGACGACGCAGGGCAGCAGAAAGCGCGTGCGCCCACAGGCCCTCGGCCTCGGCTAGACGCTGTGTGGCGGGAGCGTCAGAGAGCAGGCCCTCGGGCGTATAGCAAATGACGCTCGAGCGCTTAACGAACTCTTCGACCGAAAGCGGGTTGGAGAACATGGCCGTGCCGCCGGTTGGCAGCGTGTGGTTGGGACCGGCAACATAATCGCCGAGCGGCTCGGAGCTCCAAGCGCCCACAAAGATGGCGCCGGCGTTGCGAATGCCGCCGAGCAGGCCCATCGCGTCCTTGCAGTGCAGCTCCAAGTGCTCGGGCGCCACGGTATTCACCGCCTCGACGGCGGCAGCCATGTCGGCGGCCACCACGATGGTGCCCTCATTGTCGAGCGAAGCACGCGTGATCTCGGCACGCGGCGACTGCGCCACCAGGATATCGATGCCTGCCTCGACCTCGCGCGCAAACTGCTCGTCGCAGGTCACCAGATAGCAGGCTGCCAGCGGATCGTGCTCGGCCTGGGCCATCAGGTCGGCCGCGACCACCATGGGCTTGGCCGTGGCATCGGCCAGCACGCAGACTTCGGAGGGGCCAGCGACCATGTCGATACCCACGTCGCCCGAGACAATCTGCTTGGCCGCAGCGACAAAGGCGTTGCCCGGGCCGGTGATCTTGTCGACGCGCGGAATAGTCTCGGTGCCGTACGCCAGCGCGGCCACGGCCTGAGCGCCACCCACCATATAGATCTCGTCCACGCCGCCGAGCTTTGCCGCGGCGAGCGTATACGGGCTGATCAGGCCATCTTTCTGCGGCGGGGTCACCATGACCACGCGCTTGACGCCGGCAACCTTGGCGGGAATGGCATTCATGAGCACCGTGGAGGGATACTGCGCGCGACCGCCCGGCACGTAGATGCCGGCCGCCGCGAGCGGGGTCACCTTACCGCCGAGCATCGTGCCGTCCGCACGCGTGGTAAACCAGCTCTGCTCGACCTCGCGCTGGTGGAACTCACGAATCTGGCGTGCAGCCTTTTCGAGCGCCGCGGCAAAAGCGGGATCGAGGCCTTCGAGCGCGGCATCGATCTGCTCTTGCGGCAGACGGAAGCTCTGCAGCTCGACACCGTCAAAACGCTGGCAGTAATCGCGCACCGCGGCATCGCCGTTGGCACGCACGTTGGCCACGATATCGCGGGCGGCGTCGACGATGTTTTGCGGCAGCACGCCCTTGCGGTTGAGGTGGTTGGTAACGAGGCGCTCACCGGGAGCAAGCTTGATGGTCTTCATATCGGTATCCCCTATCGGTCGAGGTTGTGTTCGAAAAACGAGCGACTGGGCAGCGGCACCAGTCGGCCCGCAGCCCGTACGTTGGGGCGCCCGTGCGCGCTCGCGCTATTGTGCCGAGCCCGCGACGGGCTCAAAATGCTTGTCCTTCACGGCAGCCGCCAAGCGATCTGCCAGATTGCGTACGCGCGGATCCAGACGTGCGGCGCCCGGATTGACAAAGAAGCGGGCCGTGCAGTCCATGATGCGGCCGGTGATGACCAGGTCGTTATCGCGCAGCGTGGCGCCCGTGGCGGCAATATCCACGATGCGATCGGTCATGCCGACGATGGGGCCCAGCTCGATGTTGCCGTGCAGTGAGACGATATCGGCGTTCACGCCTCGCTCGGCATACCAGGCACTCGCGATGCGCGGATACTTGGTGGCCACGCGAAGCGACCCGCGGCGAGCATAGTTGCGCTCGGCCTGACCGGCGCGCCGTGCGGGCTCCGCCTCGATAAAGGTGCACAGGCCATAGCCCAGGTCGACCAGCTGCAGCAGGTTGAGGTCTGCCTCGATGAGCGAGTCCCAGCCGCAGATGCCGCAATCGGCACCGCCGCAACCCACAAAGGCAGGCGCATCGCTGGGACGCACGATGACAAACTCGATATCGCCGACCGCGCCCTCGCCGGCACGCGTGTCGCGGCCGCGCACGATCAGGTGACGGCCGGGGTCACGCAGCTCGGAGACGTCCAGGCCCGCGGTCTCAAGCACGTCGAGGGTATCGGCCTTGAGCGAACCCTTGGGCACGGCGATACGCAGCGGCCCCTCGGCGCCACGGCCCACGGCGTGGTCGCCATCGGAAGCGGCGTCCTCGGCCGAGGTGCGCACGGCCTCCAGACGCTCGAGCGAAAAGGCGAAGCCCGCCGCCGGCACCTCGATACCGTCGCCAAACGCACCGGTAAAGATGGAGTCGTAGCGTCCGCCCGAACCGACCGGATCGGGCAGGCCGCCGGCATAGGCCTTAAAGACCAGACCCGTGTAGTAATCAAAAGAATTCATGATGGAGAAGTCGAAGGACAGCACCTGGGCGTCCTCGGGAGCCAGGCCCTCGACCAGGGCACGCAGCTCGCGCGTCAGCGGCGCGACGATGCCGGCAGCCTCCAGCAGCGCATCCACGCGGTCGAGCACCTCGGCACCACCGTGCAGGCGCGGCAGCTCGCTAATGGCGGCCTTGACGGCATCGGACTCGACGCTGGCAGCCACGCGGGCATCGAGGCCCACAAAGTCGTTGGCATGCACGCAGCGCAGGGCCTCGGCAGCCAGCTCACGATCCTCGCATACCGCGAGCAATTCCTTAAAAGGACGCACGCTGCCTGCGATAATGCGCGCATCGGGAAGTGCCAACTTGCGCACGGCCTCGGCCACGAGCGAGACAATCTCGACATCGCCCGCGGTATCGCCCGCGCCGATAAGCTCAAAACCCAGTTGCGTAAACTGACGCGAGCCGCCGGCATTGCGCTGACACTCGCGGACCACCGGCGCCTCATAGCGCAGGCGCAGCGGCAGATCGGCCGCGCGCATGCGAGTCGAAACCAGGCGAACGATCGGCAGCGTGTTGTCGGGACGGACCACCAGCAGGCGACCATCATCGTCAAAGAGCTTAAACGGCGTGTCCGCAATGCGGCCGCCTTCCTCGAGCGAACCCTTGTCCTCGAGCAGCGGCGTCTCGACCGGAAGGTAATGATGTTCCCTAAAGCAGCCCTTCACCGTACATGCGATCTCCTCGCGCGCCTGAGCCTCCTCGGGCAATATGTCCCGGAATCCCCACGGTGTGGCCGTCATCTGGTGAGCCTCCTCATGCTGTGTTTCATATAGAGCAGAAGACCGGCATAGCTCCGCCGGTCTTCTGGGTACTTTAGCATACTAGAGTGTTTGCGGGGAGAATCGTCCTCCTCGGCTCACACCGTATTCATTTGGAAACATAGGAGCGGATTGTCGCAACCCAACCCCACCTAGACGCCAATCGCACGACGATACTCTGCCATTACCTGCGCATCGGCTGCCGCGGGATTGGCGAAATAGCGCCAATCATAGGTCTCGGCCGAAACAACTCCGCGATAGCCGCGCGCCACCAACCTATCCAGGTCGGCGCGCATATCGCGGTCGCCGTCACCCCAGGCAAGATGCGTCGTGCCATCTGCCGCAACATCGACAAAATGCACGTGGGCGACATCATCGCCAAGCAGATCGAAATAATCGTCGATGGTATCCCCCGCCACCGCCATAGCGCCCAAATCCAGACATGCCTTAAGTGCCGGATGATCAACTGCCTCGATCATGCGCTTCGTATCGGCCGCCGAGTTCACGATCATCGACTCAACCGGCTGCAGGGCCTCGAGCACCAGTCGCACGCCGCGCTCTCCCGCATGCTCGGCAATCGCACGCAGCATCGAGGCGCTGCGACCCCACGCGTCCTCGATCGGCTCGTTCAAAAATGCCCAGCCGCTCGAGACCATGACCTGCTCGGCTCCAAGTTCCGCCGCGATATCCACAACGTTCTTAAAGTACGCGAGCGTGCGGGCACGCGCCTCATTCCCGCGCGCCGCGATATTCCACGGCTTGGGGTTGTTCTGTTCGGGACAAAGCCCCACAATCCGAACCCCATACCGCTGTGACAGCTCCTGCACCTGCTCGAGCGAATCGTATCCATGGCAATCGACATACAGATGCATCGCCCCGGTCCAAAGCTCGCAACACGTGTAGCCCGAAGCCGACGCCGAAGAAAAGAACTCCTCAAGGTCAAAATAACGATGGCTGATATTCATGACGGCAAGCTGGGGATAGCTCATAATTACTCTCCAACCCAAGCGAGGCCCCGTTCCATATAGGAGCGAGGCCCAATTACACAAACGTTATTTGCTCTTAGTAGTCGAACTGGTGATAGTAGCGACGGTAGTTGAGGTTGTGCTTGGTGACCGTCTCGTAGTAAGCGGCAAGGCGATCGGTGATCAGCGAGGAGAGGATCCACGGAGACACGATGACGCGGAACTCGTCGTCAAGGCCGGGAATCGCGAACTCGGCGGTGTCGATGACGTTGATGTCGGTGTCGCCGGTCACGCCGCGGGTCAGGAACGCGCGGACGCGCTCGTCGAGCTTGCGGTTCTCGTCCTCGCCCATGAACAGGAAGACCGGGACGCCGGGCTCCACGAGCTCGAGGGTGCCGTGGAAGAAGTC
>RPYR01000105.1 GCA_008671285.1 Collinsella aerofaciens
CGGAGCGTTGAGATAGTCGCCGCTCCCCTGCTCCTCGTAGCGCGACTGCGAGAACAGCACGTCCATATCGAGCGTGGAGGCATCGACGATCGGCGCCGCCGCATCAAAGAATGCCAGGGCATCGCCACCGACGAGCTTCATAACCTCTTCGCTCAGCGCCGGTGAACACAGCGGGCCCGCGGCAATGACCACGTGACCCTCGGGAATCTGTGTGACCTCACCGTGCACGACCTCGATATTGGGACGGGCGGCAACCTCGGCCTCGACAAGCTCGGAAAACTTGACGCGGTCGACCGCCAAGGCACCACCGGCGGGAACAGCGGCGCGATGGGCGCAATCGAGCAGGACTGAACCCATGCGCTCAAGCTCGGCCTTCAGCAAACCAGCCGCAGAATCCGGACGGGTCGACTTAAACGAATTGGAGCAGACGAGCTCTGCCAGGTGATCGGTATGGTGGGCCGGGGAGCTCACCTGGGGGCGCATCTCGCACAGCTTTACGGCAAACCCGCGGTCTGCCAGCTGGATCGCGCACTCCGAACCCGCCAGACCGCCACCGATAACCGTCACCTGATCGAACTGCATCTGCAAACACCTTTCTAATTGACACGTTTTCCATTGTGACCGAAGGGCGTCTGGGCGTGAAGGGCAAACTTGGAGGGCGCATACCTTCCATCCATCATGCGCTCGATAAGGCCCTCGAGTTCAAGCGAACCCAAGAGTTTGAGTACGCCGACAGCATCGAGTGAGACGAGCGCCGCGATGTCGTCGACCTTGAGCGGAGAGGCGATGAGCGCATGCATCACGGTCTGCTGTGTTGGATTCAGGTCGGCAATGCCGGGAGCATCGGGGCGCGAGTAGCGCAGGGTGCCGTATATGCGAGAGATAGCCATCTCGATGGACTCCTCGTCGACAATGCAGCAGGCACCGTTCGCAATGAGGTAATTCGTGCCACGCGACTCGGGCGATAGGATCGACCCCGGCACGGCAAGAAGTTCGCGCCCCAAATCCATAGCAGCCTCAGCTGTAGAAAACGTCCCGGAAGGCATACCCGCCTCGGATACAAAGAGGGCTTGCGACAGGGCCGCGATCACGCGATTGCGGCGCGGAAAGGCAAACTTGCGCGGACCCATGCCCCACGGAGAGATCGACACGACCGCGCCGCCCGTATCGAGCGTGCGCGTAATAAGCCCCGCGCTCGAACGCGGGTAGACCACGTCGGCGCCCGTCCCCAGCACCACGACGTGTTTGCCGCCGGCGTTGACCGCAGCCCAACCCGAGGCCTGGTCACAACCAACCGCGCCGCCCGAAACTACCGTCACTCCCGCCTCAACCGCCACCTTTGCCGCAAGCTCTGCCACGGCAAGACCATACGGCGAGGCCTTGCGCGCGCCGATGATGGAGAGCGCGGGTGTCGAAAGCACCTCGGGATTGCCGCGCACATAAAGCGTCTGGGGTACATCAGAAAGCTCCAAAACGGTCTCGGGATACAACGCATCACCTGGATGCAGCTCAAAGGTCCCCTCGGCCATCATTGGTCCCTCCTTCCCTGGTACATCGCCGCCTCGAGCACGTGATCCTGCGTCACTTGCTCGCTCTCGGCGACGTCTGCAATCGTGCGCGCAATGCGAACCAGGCGCACGATGCCGCGGCCCGTGAGATGCGTGCGTTTGGACAGACCGAGCACACACTTCTCCGCCGCATCATCGAGCTCAAAGGTCGAAACGACGCCGTCAATGGACCGTGTCTCGTCATCCTCGGCCTCGGCATCCGCATCGTCCATACGGGACTCGCGCCAGGCGCGAAAGGCGCGACCGCGCACAACGTAGTCACGTAACTCGGCCGACGACATACCCTCCGCGCCCTCGATAATCACCTGAGGGTCGGGACGGGTCACATCGATCATCATGTCGATACGGTCGGCCAAAGGACCGCGCAGTTTAGACCGATAGCGCTCGACCATCGCCGCCGAGCAGCGACACGGTACCTCGCGATCGCCCAAAAAGCCGCAGGGGCAGGGATTGCTCGCAGCCAGCAGCTGAAAGCGCGACGGGAAGGTAAAAGCCCCGTCGACGCGTACGATCCTCACGTAGCCGCGCTCGATGGGCTGACGCAGCGTCTGCAGCACGCCAGTGGGAAACTCGGCAAGCTCGTCCAAAAAGAGCACGCCGCCATGAGCAAGGCTGATCTCACCCGGGTGCACCGGGCGCCCGCCGCCGATAAGGCCTGCGGTCGAAATACTGTGGTGGGGACTGCGGAAGGGGCGGTGCCCCGCCAACAAGCCATCAATGTTCTCACCCAAAACCGAATGGATGCACAGTGCCTCCTGCTGATCCTCAACGGAAAGCTCGGGCAGGATGCCGGTCATACGGCGTGCGAGCATCGTCTTGCCCGATCCCGGAGACCCGATCATGAGCAAGCCGAGTTCTCCTGCCGCCGCAAGCGCCATGCCGCGTTTAGCGACTTCCTGCCCCAGCACGTCTGCATAGTCGAGCTCGGGCTCAAAGGTCGCCTCGACACCCTCGGAATCCAAGTAGTGCCGTGCGGCATCGCCCATGCCGTGAGCAAGCTGAGACAGATGGTCGATAAAGCCGCAATCCACGCCCGCGAGTGGCACATGCTGGTCGGACCTGCCGGCGATAAAAGACAGCCCCATGTCGCGAGCCAATAGCTGAAACGCCACCTCGCCTTTGACAGGAAGCACCGTGCCGTCCAAGCCGAGCTCGCCGGCGATAAGACAACGATCGAGGTTGTCGCGGGGAATCTGACCATCGGCCGCTAGAACCGCGATGGCGATGGGCAGATCAAAGCCGCTACCGGTCTTGCGAATATCGCCGGGCGCCAGATTGACCGTAATGCCCGAGCGCGGGATCTCAAAGCCGGCCGAGCGCATCGCACAGCGAATACGACCACGTGACTCCATCACCTCCATACTCGGGATGCCGAGCATCTGAATGCCCGGAACGCCGCCGGCAAGCGAGACCTCGACCGTGACGTGAATCGCCTCGACGCCGCGGATGCAGGCCGCGTGAACGGCAAACGTCTCGAACGCCATCACGACACCTGCCAATCGAACGCGTTGTACTGATGCTCGATCTCGGCGATATGCCCGCCGCGAATGGTGACACCCACGGCATCGAAGCGGATCGCCTTGAGCGGATAGTGCTCCATGAGATAGCAACTTGCGATACGGCGATACCGACGCTGTTTTTGGGCATCCACGGCCTCCTCGGGAAAGACCCGCGTGGTGCAATCCAGGGCGACGCGCCTGGTCTTGACCTCGGCCATCACCACGACATCGTCAAGCTCATCGAGCAGCACCAGATCGGCCTCGCCCTCGGTGCAACGATAACCCTGCTCCAGCAAGGTGTAGCCGCGCTCGTTAAAGTAGTCGATGGTGATTAGCTCGCCCAGCATGCCCAGCTCACGGGGACTGAGTCCCTTGATAAACTCGGGCGCCATCGCCCCGCAGTCGAGCTCGCCGTTTTCCCAACGCTCCTTGAGCTGCTGCGTCTTGCTCTTTTTGCTTGCGGCACTCATGGGATCTCCTTTCCCGCACACTGCATTGCCCCGATGATGAGGGCACCTTTCATGCGGGTAAGTACAGGAAGCAAACCAAAAGCTGACCAAATGCCGTCAAAAAAAGGGCCGTACGCAGCAATGCTGTTGCATACGGCCCGCTACCAGCAGGTTTATAAAACCCTAGAGGTCCCTGTCTCCACAATTGACCTAGAAAAGGCGCTCAGTCTGCAGAAAGTTTCCGCAAAAGCTCACACGATGCAGTGGACAAAGTCCATGTTTTCGAATGGCCTCGATGTGCTCGGGGCTCGCATAGCCCTTCGATTCGGCCAGATGGTACTCGGGATACTCGGCGTCGTACTCAACCATCATCTCGTCACGCGTGACCTTTGCCATGATGGATGCCGCGGCGATACAGGCGATCTTGGCATCGCCCTTCACCACGTCGCGCTCATTGGGAACGGCGCCCAAGGGGTTGCCATCCATGAGGACGCAATCGGGCTCGAGCCCCGTATCGGCCACGGCGCCCGCAACGGCGGTACGGATAGCACGGGCCATGCCCATCTCATGGATATCCTTAGGCGCGATATGGCAAAAACCGATCGCCGTCGCCACCTCGGCAATCTTCACTGAGAACAACTCGCGGCGCGCCGGCGTGAGCTTTTTGGAATCGTTGATGCCCCAGACACGCGGCTCCATAGGAAGGCAGACAGCGCATACCGTCAAAGGACCGGCCACCGATCCGCGACCCACCTCGTCGACACCAACGACCACCCCATCGCCGCCAAGCTCACGCATAAGCTCGTACATGTCATTGACGCGCTCGCGCTCGGCAAGCTCTTTGGCATGGCGTTTGAGGGCGCGTTCGCAAGCCTTGATCACCTGCTGGCGCGGGTCCTCGCGATAATGCTCCACGAGGGCGGGAATCTCCTCAAACGTAGCGCTCGCCAACTCACCGGCAACCTGCGATGCCGAAACCGAGCTCGTCATGTTGGCCATACCAGGCCCTCCTTGCATGCAAATCAGATAAAAAGAAGGGCCACCCGAAGGTGACCCTTGTGTCCAAACGAGTGGACAGACGCTGCGATCTTCTTAGCGCTTCTCGGGGATGCGAGCAGCCTTGCCCACCTTGTCGCGGAGGTAGTACAGCTTGGCGCGACGGACGCGACCATGACGAACGACCTCGAGCTTGGCGATCTTGGGGCTGTGAAGCGGGAAGGTACGCTCAACACCGACACCGAAGGACATCTTGCGGACGGTGAAGGTCTCGCGGGCACCGGCGCCGGCCATGCGGATGACGTCGCCCTGGAAGACCTGGATGCGCTCGCGGTCGCCTTCCTTAATGCGGTAGTGAACCTTGACGTTGTCGGCGACGCGAACCTGAGGAATGTCCTCGCGGATCTGCTGACGCTCGATTGCGCGGATGTAATCCATGTGCAATTCCTTACTCTTCTAGAGGTGCCGTACCACCTTGGCCGGCACGTAGTTGAACAAACGTATTCGAGTATACACGCGCGGGTTTCTGCTGCAAGAACAATTTTTTACGCAGACAAAAAGACAAAACCCGCACATGATAACCGCCCG
>RPYR01000196.1 GCA_008671285.1 Collinsella aerofaciens
GCCTACGTGCCCACCTCGCAGCTCCGCCGCTTCACCCTGCCCGATTCGGCGCCCATCATGCGCCGCGTCATGGGCTTTCTGTCCGACCAGTCCCGCACGCTCATCCATGCCGGCGTGTCTCGCGACCGCATCTGCATTGATCCTGGCCCGGGCTTTGGTAAGTCGGCTAACGAGGACATCGTCATCCAGCGCGAGACTGCCAAGATGGCGTCACTGGGCTATCCGCTCATGTGTGCCGTGTCGCGCAAGCGCTTTGTGGGCGCCGTCTCGGGCGTGACCGAGGCCGCCGAGCGCGATGCCGCTACGTTTGGCGTGTGCCTGGGCGCCATCCAGGCCGGTGCCAACATCGTGCGCGTGCACGACGCCGCGGGTTTTGCGCAGTTCCTGAACGGCTACTGGGCGGTTGCCAAGCCGCAGCCGCGCCGCGCGTTTGTGGCCGTGGGCTCCAACCTGGGGCATCGCTGCGACAACATCCGCGCTGCACGCGAGATGATCGCCGAGATTCCACTCACCTGTGTGTCCAACTCCTCCAAGATCTACGAGAGCGAGCCGGCCTACGAGACGCGCCAGGACGCGTTTGCCAACGCCGTCATCGAGATCAAGACCGAGCTGGCGCCGCTGGTGCTGCTCGACGAGCTCATGAAGATCGAGGCTGAGCTGGGCCGCGACCGCTCCAAGAAGGCCAAGGCCAACGGTCCGCGCACCATCGACCTGGATCTGCTGTGGATGGATGGCGAGACCCACGGCGGCAAAAAGCTGCGCCTGCCGCATCCTCTCATTGGCGAGCGCGACTTTGTGCTGGTGCCGCTCGAGGACCTGATGCACGACCCAGCGCGGTTCTTCCGCTACAACGGTGTCGAGGTCAAGGAGCCCGAGGACCGCGTGGGCCATATCGTTGGCGAATTGGGGCGTATGTAGATGATCGAGATGAATGCTGTTGCCGCCGGCACCGAGCTCGACGCGGCGCGTAACGCGGGCCGCGAGGGCGTGTCCGCGGGCTGGTGCGCGTGGAGCGCGGGCGATGCTTCGCTGACGTTTTCGCTGGTCGTGCGTCCGGATGTGAATATGCACGCCTTCCACGGCCTGCCGTTTGTGGCCGCGATGGGCATGATGGACGCGCTCGTGGGCACGGCTTCGACGCCGGGGTTGGGCCTTGCCGGTAAGGTGGGTATCCAGTGGCCGAGCGATATCGTGTGCGGTGCGCCTGCGTTTGAGACGTCGCTCGCGCGTGTTACCGTGAACGGCGGCGCCGGTGCTGTGGGCATGTTCGGTGCCGTGACGGTGGATATTGAGCGTTCGGCGCTGAGCGAGCTTGGTGTGGACGTGGCTGACGAAGCGCTGGTCGAGACGCTGGCCGCCGCCGTGCTGGCCCGCGTGGACGCCTGGGCGGTTGTTGCCAACACGCCGCAGGGCGCTGCCGGTCCGCTGGCTCCCGTGCTGGGCGAGTACTTCGACATGGTGCCGCTGCTGGGCCGCCAAGTTGCGGCGGTGTCGCCCAACGGTTTGCCGCTTGCGGTCGGTGTGTTTGCGGGCCTGGACATCTGGGGCCGCGCGACCATCAAGACCGATGCCGGCGAGCAAGAGTTTCCGCCCGAGGCTGTACGAATTCGCGGACTGTAACGCGAGGCGCCCGCGTTCAAAGATAACGATGACAACAAGACCCTCCTCGGCCTGCGCCGGGGAGGGCCTTCGCGTGACTGCAGAGCGGCATCTCAGCCCTATTCCTCAAAATTGATAATTATTCAGTTTTGAGGAATAGGCTTGGCGAACGTTTGCGGGGGCTGTGGTATCGGGTGTGCTCGACTTAAGCCCCCGTCCTACCCCAGCTCCTGCATGCGGCGGTAGGTTTCGCAGATGCCCTTGATGGTGAGTTGTCCGTCGACCACGTCGAAGGCATCGGTCGAATCGGCGACGATGCCGGCGAGACCGCCCGTGGCGATAACGGTGGCGTCCTCACGACCCAGCTCGCGCTTCATGCGTGCGACCAGGCCCTCGGCCATGGCGGCAGCGCCCACCACGGCGCCGACTTTAATGCACTCCTCGGTATCGCGGCCGATGGCGTGTTCGGGCGCCTCGAGCGGAACGCTGGCGAGCTTGGCGGCTCGGGCGGCGAGCGCGTCCATCGAAATGCGGATGCCCGGCGCGATCGCTCCGCCAATGTAATAACCGTCCTCATCGATGACGTCGATATTGGTCGCGGTGCCAAAGTCCACCACGATTGCCGGCGCGCCGTAGAAAGTCTCGGCCGCAACGGCGTTGGCGACGCGATCGGCACCTACGGCCTGGGGGCGCGCCGCGCGCAGCTTGGTCACCGCGGCCGTCTGCGGCCCGATGACGATGGCGTCCGCGGCAATGCGGTCGGCCACGGCGTGCCACTCGCGCGAGAGCTGCGGCACCACGCCCGCAAAGGCGATTGCGTCGACCGCATCGAGCGAAAGGCCGTACATCTTAAAGAAACCCATCAGGCGCACGTGGATCTCGTCGGCGGTATAGGAGCGGTCGGTGGGCATACGCCACGACTGCACCAGCTCGTCTCCGTCAAACAGGCCCATGGCCGTCTGCGTGTTTCCCATATCGATAGCGAGCAGCATGTCTACTCCAATTGTTGGCATAAAAGGACGCGCACCATTGTATACGCGCCGCCGCCGGCGCTCGGCTGCGATTCGTTTACGGTGATAGGGGCTGAGGGGTTTTAAATATGAAGGAATTATGCTCTACGAGATTTTCCTTGCCGCTTACCGAACTCCCGCGTAATATTCTTTCTTGCGCACATGAAGCGCCCAGACATTGCGGGGTGGAGCAGTCTGGTAGCTCGCCGGGCTCATAACCCGGAGGTCGTAGGTTCAAATCCTGCCCCCGCGACCAAGAACTTGCAGCTCGTCGGCCTAGCCGGCGAGCTTTTTTGTTATCCCGGGAC
>RPYR01000135.1 GCA_008671285.1 Collinsella aerofaciens
CATCGCGATATTGCCGTGTTCCACACCATTGTCGATCCGGCGCTTCGCGCCCGTGTGCTCGATTACCTGGGCATGCTGCATATCCGTTCGGTCGACCTGATCGGCCCGACGCTCGCCGTGCTGTCGTCGCTCATCGGTGTGCCGCCCAAGGGCGTTGCGGGCGTGATTCACAAGACCGATGACCGCTATTTCCATCGTATCGAGGCCATGGAGTATTTCGTTGAGCACGATGACGGGCGCGGCTGCGACGATCTGTCGGGTGCCGATATCGTGCTGCTGGGCGTATCGCGCACGTCCAAGACGCCGCTGTCGATGTATTTGGCCTATCAGGGCTACAAGGTCGCCAATGTCCCACTGGCGCATGGCATGGAGCCGCCCAAGTCGATTTACGAGGTCGACCCGATGCGCCTGTTCGGCCTGATTTCGACCGTCGATGTGATTTCCGAAATTCGCGATAGCCGCTTGGGCGATGACTACGCTCGTGCCGTTGCCGGCTCCTATGCCGAGCCTGAGAGCGTGCACAGCGAGCTCGAGGAAGCCCGTGCGCTCATGAAGCGCCTAGGCTGCTTTGTGGTGCGTACCGACGGCAAGGCCATCGAGGAAAGCGCTGCCGAGATCATTAACCACTTGGAGGAAATCCAAGAAGCCCGTGCCCGCCGCGCCGCCCGTCGAGCCCAACAAAGCTAGCTTATTGGGGTAGCTAAAAAGCCCCGTCTAAAAAGACTAACTAAAAATAATGCACGATAATGGTAAAGCGATTTAGCAAATTACTTGCATTTGACCTGCAAGTTTATTGAAGTGGTCTCTTCATAAGGTAACCACCTTTACCTACCGTTTACCGCCAGTTTTAGCACGTTTACCAAACCGCGCATCCTCTGCTTAAGCCCGCTCAAAACCCGCCGTATAGTTCCCTCACGGCCCGCATCTGACGGGTCGATTCGTTACCACGGTCGTGCGCGTAAGCGCATGGAAGGGGAAGCATCGTGAGCGATTGCAAGAGGGTTTACCGTTTTGGAACCGACGCCCAGGGCACCTGTGTCACCGAGGGCGACAAGTCCATGAACTTCGTGCTTGGCGGCAAAGGCGCTAACCTTGCCGAGATGAGTCGCATCGGCCTGCCGGTTCCCGGTGGCTTTACCATTACCTGCCAGACTTGCGTCGAGTACTCCGGTGCCGGCAACGTGTGGCCCGAGGGCGCACTCGATGAGATCGTTGCCGCCGAGGCGGACCTCGAGGCCCGCTGCGGCAAGAAGCTCGGCGACGCCTCCGATCCGCTGCTTGTGTCGGTTCGTTCGGGCGCTCCGTTCTCCATGCCCGGCATGATGGACACGGTCCTTAACTTGGGCCTCAATGACGATTCCGTCCAGGGCCTCATCGCGCAGACGCAGAACCCGCGTTTTGCCTGGGATAGCTACCGCCGCTTTATCCAGATGTTTTCCAATGTCGTCATGGGCGTCGACGCTGACCTGTTCGAGAACGCGCTGACCCGGGCACGCCTGGTCGCTGGTGTTCGCGTCGATTCCGAGCTTTCGGCCGAGGATCTGCAGGAGCTCGTCGAGACCTTCAAGGGGATTTTCTCTGAGAACGTCGATGCTTCCCTGTATCCCGAGCTCGAGGTTGCTGACGGCAAGCCTGTCTTCCCGCACGACCCGGAGCTTCAGCTACGCCTTGCCATCCAGGCCGTCTTTGGCAGCTGGATGAACGAGCGTGCCTGCATCTACCGCAAGCAGCATGGCATTTCCGACGACCTCGGCACCGCCGTCAACGTGCAGGCCATGGCCTTTGGCAACAAGGGCGAGACCTCTGCGACTGGCGTCGCCTTTACGCGCAACCCGGCCGATGGCACTAAGGAGTTCTACGGCGATTTTCTGGTTAACGCCCAGGGCGAGGACGTCGTCGCCGGCATCCGCAACACCGAGCCCATTGCCGACCTCAAGACCACCCCGGGCCTCGAGTCCGCAGGTGAGGAGCTCGAGCGCGTGTTCCTGACGCTCGAGGATCATTATCGCGATATGTGCGATATCGAGTTCACCATCGAGCAGGGCAAGCTCTGGATGCTCCAGACCCGCGTGGGCAAGCGCACCGCCACCGCCGCCCTGCGCATCGCTATCGAAATGGTCGAGGAGGGCCTGATCACCCGCGAGGAGGCCGTGAGCCGCATCGATCCCGCGCAGCTCGACCAACTCCTGCACCCGCAGTTTGACGCCTCCAAGAAGTACGAGACGCTGGCCAGCGGTCTGAACGCCAGCCCCGGTGCCGCCGTGGGCGAGGTCGTGTTCTCGAGCGACGACGCCGTCGCGCGCGCCAACGAGGGCCACAAGGTCATTCTGGTTCGCTGGGAGACCAACCCCGATGACCTGAAGGGCATGGTAGCCGCCGAGGGCATCCTGACCAGCAACGGTGGCAAGACGAGCCATGCCGCCGTTATCGCCCGCGGCATGGGTACGCCCTGCGTCTGTGGCGTTGAGCGCTTCCATATCGACGCCGCCGAGAAGGTCGTGCGCATCGAGGGCAGCGACCGCGTGCTGCACGAGGGCGACGTTATCTCCATCGACGGCACCCAGGGTATCGTCGTCGACGGCGCCGTTGACCTGGTCTCCGCCGAGCTCACCGGCGATCTGGACACCATCCTATCCTGGGCCGACGAGATTCGCCTGGACGAGACCGGTGGCCATGCCAACCATGTGCGCGTTAATGCCGACAACCCCGAGGATGCCGCGCTCGCGCTCGAGTTTGGCGCCGAGGCCATCGGCCTGTGCCGCACCGAGCACATGTTCCTGGGCGACCGCAAGAACATCATCCAGAGCTTTATCCTGTCTGACGATGAGGCCGTGAAGCAGCAGGCCCTGGCCGACCTGCTCAAGGTTCAGACCGAGGACTTCCTGGCGATGTTCAAGACCATGTCCGGTCGCGATGTGGTCGTCCGCCTGCTCGATCCGCCGCTTCATGAGTTCCTGGATAATCCTCGCGAGCTCGAGGTCGCCATCACCAAGAAGGAAGCCGCTGGCGCCAGCGAGGAAGAGCTTGCCGTCCTGCGCGCCCGCCTGCGTCGTATCGACGGCATGGTCGAGTCCAACCCGATGCTCGGCCTACGCGGCGTGCGCCTGTCCATCGTCTTTAGCGATCTGCCGCTCATGCAGGTCCGCTCCGTCGCCACGGCTGCCGCTCGCCTCATCAAGGAAGGCGTCGACCCGCGCCCCGAGATCATGGTTCCGCTCGTTTCCATCACGGCGGAGCATGTCCAGACCCGCGAGGTTATCGAGCGCGTGATCGCAGAGGTTTCCGACGAAGAGGGCGTCGAGCTCAATATTCCCGTGGGCACGATGCTCGAGCTGCCGCGCGCCTGCATGGTCGCCGACGAGATCGCCCATTACGCAGACTTCTTCTGCTTCGGCACCAACGACCTCACCCAGACCACCTTCGGCTTCTCCCGCGACGATGCCGAGGCCAAGTTCATCCCGCTGTACATGCATAAGAAGATCTTGAAGGACAATCCCTTCGAGACCATCGACACGGCGGTGCTCGAACTGGTGCGCTTGGCCGTCGAGAAGGGCCGCGCCACCAACCCCGACATGCACTTTGGCGTGTGCGGTGAGCACGGTGGCGACCCCAAGTCCATCAAGGGCCTGTTTAACGTGGCCGACGTGGACTACGTGTCCTGCTCGCCCTACCGCGTGCCCCTCGCACGCCTGGCTGCCGCTCAGGCCAAGCTCGAGGCCAAGCGTTCCGCCTAACGTTTTGGGTTTAGACGCCTAGCGTAGCCCCCTTCATGCCGCCCGTCTCATTCGTGAGACGGGCGGTTATCATGTGCGGGTTTTGTCTTTTTGTCTGCGTAAAAAATTGTTCTTGCAGCAGAAACCCGCGCGTGTATACTCGAATACGTTTGTTCAACTACGTGCCGGCCAAGGTGGTACGGCACCTCTAGAAGAGTAAG
>RPYR01000243.1 GCA_008671285.1 Collinsella aerofaciens
ATCATGAACACCGGGATAAAGACGATGCGAACGCACGTCACGATGTTGGCGGGCGTCCAAACACTCGTCAGTTCCTTATTGCTCTCGTTTGCCACGACGCTCTCCTACTCCACAACATGGCCGATAAGCTCATAGAAGAAGCTATCGGTAAACTCGACGGTCAGAATATCGACCACGGACGCCTCACTGGCGTCCAAGTGGACCGCGCCATCGGAATCGGGCGCCTGGAACCAGGCATGGCCGATCAGCTCGGTGCCGTCCTCGGTTTCTTCGATACCGTCGACGATCACCTGGGCGCGCTCGCCCACATGGGCGGCGGTGGCGGCAACACCGAGCGACTCGGCCAGGTCCATGGCCTCCTGGGCGCGCTCGAGCTTGACCTCTTCGTCGACCTGACCCTCCATCTTAGCGGCCAGGCTGCCCTCCTCCTGCGAGTAGGCAAAGACGCTCGTGTAATCAAAGCCGACGGTGTCCATAAAGTCGATAAGGTCGCGGAACTCGTCGTCGGTCTCGGTCGGGAAGCCGACCATAGCCGTGGAACGGATCACGATGCCGGGGATACGCTCACGCAGATCGCGGAACAGGTCCTCGAGCTCCTGGCGCGAACCGGAACGGCGCATAGCCTTGAGGATGCGCGCGTCGCAGTGCTGCACGGGGATATCGATATAGGGCAGCACCTCGGGCGTATCGCGAATCGTATCGATAAGCTCATCGGTCATGCCCTCGGGCTGCAGATAGAGCACGCGGACCCAGACGTTGTGCGGGCGCACGGCCTGGGCGACGGCACGCAGCAGCTGCGCCAGATTGCGCGGCGAGCCCTCGGCGACATCCTCGTCAGTAAAGTCGGTGCCCCAAATACCCGTGTCCTGGCCGATCAGCACGATCTCGCGCACACCGCCGGCAACCAGGTCGCGCACCTCGGAGATAATGCTCTCGGCATTGCGCGAATGATAGCGACCGCGAATATAGGGGATCATGCAGAAGCTGCAGAAGCGGTTGCAGCCATCGGAAATCTTGACGTAGGCGACAGCACCCTCGACGGTACGTTTGACCTGCGGGATATAGGCTGCAATCTCACGCTCGACACCCAGCACGCCATCGATGACCGCCACGATGCCGTCTTCCTCGTCGGCCTTCACAAAGGCAGCGACCTCGGGCAGCTCGTCAGGCAGGTCATCGCCATAGCGCGACGGCACGCAGCCGCACATGACGATGGGGCAAGAACGAACGCCGTCCTGAACCTCGTTGGCGAGCTCGAGCGTGGTCTCGATGCTCTCGGACGTTGCGGAGGCGAGGAACGAGCAAGTATTGACGATGGCGATATCGGCAACCTGCGGGTCGAATGCCTCCTCGTAGCCCGCGGCGGTCAAAAGAGAACGCATGCGGTCGGTGTCAACCTCGTTCTTAGCGCACCCGAGGGTGATGTAGAGCACGGAGCCCAACGGTGTATCCATGTTGGAGAGCAGTCCTTTCGATTGATATTAGCGGTAGTTGGTGAACTGCAGCGGCTGGCCGTAGTCATGGTCGCGCAGGAACTGGATCACGGTCTGCAACGCGTCCTTCGAAGCAGATGAAACACGCAGCTTATCGGCCTCGATGGTCACCTTGACCTTGAGCTTTTGATCCTTGATGTCCTTGTTGATCTTCTTGGCGGTCGCCTGGTCGATACCCTCGACAATATGGCCGAGCACGCGCACGGTGCCGCCCGACGCCGCCTGAGGAGCATCCCACGAGACAGCCTTGAGGTCAATGCCGCGCTTGATGAGCTTGGAACTCAGCACGTCGATAATCTGCTTAGAGACAAAGTCAGCCGGGGCGCTGATCGTAAAGAGCTTGTCGCCCTTCGAAAGCTCGATCGTGGCGCCGGAATCCTTAAGGTCATAGCGCTGGGAAATCTCGCGCGTGGTCTGCTGGAAGGCGTTGTCGACCTCTTGCATGTTGACCTCGGACACGACGTCGAAGCTGGAATCTTTAGCCATGATGTTTCCTTTCGCGTACGAGCGGCTTAGTAGCTATCGTACGAATAGTCGGTAGAATCGGTGGGTGTCTGACCGTCAGTTGCGGTATCGGCGCCATCCGTGGACTGGGCATCGGTAACGTCGGTGGTATCGGCACCATCGGTGGTATCGGTACCATCAGAACTTTCACCATTCTCGAAATCAGTCGTCTCCTTCTTGGGAACGGTGATCGTCACACGCGCCACGCCCGAGGTCTTGGTATCGTAACGAACCTTTTCACCGTTCTTGGTAACGGTGACATCGGAAGGCTTGGACGTGGTGATCTCGATCGAGGACTCGGGCGAGTACTCCTGCTCAAAGGGGCCAGTCGCTTGGGCGCCATAGACCGACTTGCCGTCGACCTTGACCTCAATCCACGCGGTCTTTCCCTTGGCAACGGAGACTTTGACCTTCGTGACCTCGTTCTCTTCCTTCTTGGCCGTCGTCTTGGTAGCGTCCGAGTCAGTCGACTCATCCGTCGCCTCATCGGTGTCTTCGTCCTCGTCGACCGTTTCGGTCTTCTTAGAAGACTTCTTGGTCGTCGTCTTGGTAGCAGTGGGCGTCTCGGGCGTGGTCTCGGGCGCCGAAGATGCGCAGCCGCGCAGAAGCACCACGATGAGCACAATCAACAACAGCGCAACGGCACCGATGCCGGCGTAGACGATACGCGGATCGAGCCCGTTGTTTTGAGGAGTACGTGATCCGCCGCGTCCACGATTGGAACTGCTGCGGCCGCCTCCCTGAGGCATACGACCACGATTGCTATCGGAACGGCCGCGATAGCCACCCTGGCCCTGAAGGCTGCGCTGACCCGAGCGGGGCGCAAGTTCACCGCGGCCTTGATAGCCACGCTGGCCCGAACGCGGAGCCGAAGAGCGCTGGCCATACGGCTGTGATTGAGAGCGAAGACGCGGCGTCACCTGCGTGGTATCGGCATCCGCATAGCCACCGCGAGAGCGACCAGAAGAGACCCCACGGTAACCGCGATCGGAATAGCCGCCGTCGCCGTAGCCGGCACGAGGGTCACGAGCCACGCCGCGGGCAGCGGGAAGTGCACGGTCCTCGGGCATCGGCGTACTGCGGAACCGGTCACGCTGTGAGCGAATCTCCTCGCCCGAACCCGTCTCGGTAATATAACCGGCCTGCTGAGGACGCTGTCCATAGCGGGTCGAACGACCGCCCTGAACCATCAGGAAGCGCCCGTTATCGACCGAGGAACGCGAATTGACGTAGCCGGCGGCGTCCTGAAAACGACCGCCCTGCTGCGACGTCTCGCGTTCGTATGCCATCAGATCGTCAAAGTAGGCATTGACGACCTCGCGCGGATTGAGGCCCAAAAAGCGAGCATAGCTCGAAATCATGCCCTGCGCATAGCCGCGCGGCGGCATCGAAGCAAAGTTACCGGTCTCGAAAAACTCGATGATCTGCGGCCTGATTTTGATGGTGTTGGCGACTTGCTGAATGGAAAGGCCCATTCGGCGACGCTGCTCAAGCAGCATGTCACCAAAGCGTGCAGCCATCAGAATCCTCCAAACTCACGATCTTCACGTGCCATCTCGGCGTCGACAGACTCCAGCGCGGCAAGCCCCTCCTCGTCCAACAGGACCTCGCGCGGCTTGGAACCGTCGGGCGGGCCGACGACACCCTTTTCTTCCAGCATATCCATAATACGCCCGGCACGCGCATAGCCAACCTTCAGACGACGTTGCAGGCCAGATGTGGAGCCAAGCTGCGATTCCACCACAATATGGGCGGCTTCCCAAATGAGCGGATCATCGTCTTGCGGCTCGGCGACTCCGGTACGGACAATGCCGCCGCCACCCGCCATGGACATGGAAGCGGGCGCCACGGCAGACAGGATCTCCTCGTGGTAGTCGGGCTCGCTCTGCGACTTGACGAACTCGACGATCTCGTTGATTTCATCATCCGAGACAAAGCAGCCCTGGATACGGCGGGGCTTGCCCCAGTCGACCTTAGAGAACAGCATGTCGCCCAAACCGGTGAGCTTTTCGGCGCCCATCTGGTCGATGATGACGCGCGAGGCGATGCCCGTGGCGACGTTAAAGGCGATGCGGTTGGTGATGTTGGCCTTGATGAGGCCCGTCACCACGTTGGAGCTCGGGCGCTGCGTGGCCACGATAAGGTGGATACCGGCGGCACGGCCCAGCTGAGCAATACGCACGATCGAGGCCTCGACATCCTTACCGGCAACCATCATCAGGTCCGAGAGCTCGTCGATGATGATGACCAGGTAGGGCATCTTTTGCGGCGGGTTATCGTAATGCTCAAACTCGCCGGCGGCCTGCTTTTCGTTGTAGGTTGAGATCTTACGCACGTTGAGACGCTCGAAGACCTTCAGGCGACGCTCCATCTCGGACACGGCCCATTGCAGAGCGCTCGCGGCCTGCTTGGGCTCGGTCACTACAGGCACGTAAAGATGCGGCAGACCGTTATAGCCCGCAAGCTCGACGCGCTTGGGGTCGACCATGATCAGGCGAACGTCCTCGGGAAGGGCGCGCATGAGCAAGGTCGTGATGATGGAGTTGATCATGACCGACTTACCGGAACCCGTGGTACCGGCGATCAGCAGGTGGGGCATCTTGGCAAGGTCGGCGACGACCGGCGTGCCCTCGGCATCGCGCCCGATTGCGAGCTCGAGCGGACCGCCCTTCACATAGGGCAGCACGTCGCCCAGGTTGACGTTCTGGCGCTTGCGATTGGGGATCTCGATACCCACAAGCGAGGTGCCGGGGATCGGGGCAAAGATACGCACCGACTGGGCAGCGAGCGATAGCGCGATATCGTCCTCGAGGCTCGAGATCTTGCTCACGCGCTCGCCCTCGCCAGGTTGCAGCTTAAAGGTCGTCACCGTGGGGCCGGCGATCCAGCCGACCACGCGGGCACTACGACCAAACTCCAGCAAGGTGGACTGAAGCGACTCGGCAGTCTGTTCCAGCTCCTTGTCAGAAGACGCGGCGGAAGCCGACTGCGGGTTGGCATGCAGGATTTCGAGCGGCGGAAGCTTGAGGCCGTCCTCTTCTTCGCCCTCGTTATCTGCGGCGCCGCCGTCCGCTCCCCCATCGCTAGCCGCAGCCGATTCGACAGCACTCAAGGCAGGCGCATCGGCAACCTTGGGATGCTTCAAGAAGTCGGGGATCTGAGGTGCTGCCGAGACAGGATTCACGGCAAACGGCGGCTCGGACTCGTCGATCTTATCGGGGTCGTCTTCCATCGAAAGCTGACCGGTTACCTGGTCGCGCTTTGCATGGCGACGCGGCAGCAAAGTTGTCTTTGCGGTCTCAATCGGAGCCTCGTCGTCCTCGTCATCGCCCTCGGTGAGCTCAATCTCGCTCTCGGACCAAGACGGGTCGGGCTCACTCGTATTGAGTTTGGGCGCAGCCTTGCCCTTCTTGGCATGGCGGCGCGGCAACAGCGTCGTCTTAGCGCGCTCAGCTTCCACGGCATCGGACACGTCGACAAACGGATCCTCGTCCTCGTCGTCATCGTCCAAAACCGGGTCCACATCGTTGCCCAGGACCGTGGTCACGGCAGCATCGGAGCCCTTTTGACGAAGAATGCTCAGGTGCGGAAGGGCAACGCCGGGCACCGACAGGGCTTCATCGTCACCCCACGGGCTCGCGTTAACATCGGCACGACGGCGCTCGGCAAAATCGGCCGCACGGTCGCGAGCAGAGCGCAAAACGCCACCCACCGAAAAGCCGATGATGACCAGGCCCACGACGACAAGGCCCAACAGGACTACCATCGCGATAGGCTTACCCAGGGCATTCTGCAGCGCACTCGCAATAAACGCACCAATGTAGCCACCCGAGGCGGACAGATTTTGCGGCGTGAACATAAGGTCGCACGAGTCGCTCGTACCTGGCACCATCAACGAAAGAATGGAGACGACGGCGATAAAGACCACGGCGCCGCCCGCAACAGAGCGCACGTTGAGCGGCGAGTCCTCGCCTAAAAAGAGTGTGGCGGCAAACAGCAAAATGACGATCGGCAGCACGTAGGCGCCCAGACCAAAGCCCAGGTGGTAGAAACCAGCAACCGCAGCCGTAACGGGTGCGGTCGCCGGCGAAATCACGGCAATGAAGGACGCAATCGCCAAAACGGCGATGACCACGCCGGCGATATCGCGGTTGGCCGAGGGCTCGACCAAGGGCTCAAAATCGTCGAAGTCGGCCTCGTGGCCCTTATTGGCACGCAGATGGGAACCGGCACCCTTAGCAGATGCCGGTTGGTTATTGGCCTTATTGCCTTTGGCGTTTTGTGCAGATCCGCGCGCCAAACTAAACCTCCATGACGACCGGGATGATCATCGGACGGGTGCGCGTACGGCTCCAAATAAAGTTGGAGAGCGAATCGCGCACGGCCTTGCGAATGGCATCGGAGCCGCTGCTCGTAAAGCTAAACTTGCCCTTCTCGATCGTCTTCATAATGGATGCGGAGGCATCCTCGGAGAACTGGTCGTCGATGGCAAACGAGACACCGCGGCCCGAGAACTCGATGGCCTCGATCTTCTTGTGCTTGAGCGAGACGATGGCAACGGCCGTGACCATACCGTCGTTGGCGAGCTTTTGGCGATCGCGCAAGACAATGGGGTCGGTATCGCCGATACGCAGGCCGTCGACGTAGACGACGCCGGACTCGACGGGTGTACCGCGCTTGACGATACCACCGCGCATCTCGAGCGTGTCGCCGTTATCGAGGATAAAGATATGATCGTCCTTGATGCCCATCTTGCGGGCGAGCTGGGCATGAGCGCGCAGATGCACGGCCTCACCGTGAACCGGCATAAAGTACGTGGGTTTGGCCATGGCCATCAGGAGCTTGAGCTCCTCCTGGCTACCGTGACCGGAGACGTGGACGAGAGCGCGGTTCTTATCCCACACGTCGCAGCCGAGCTTGGCCAGGCTGTTGACGACCTGCTGGACGGCCTTCTCGTTGCCGGGAACGGGAGTTGCTGAGAGGATGACGGTATCGCCCTCGTGGATGGAGAGCGTCTTGTGCTCGCCATTGGCCATGCGGGACAGGGCCGACAGCGGCTCGCCCTGCGAACCGGTGCACATGACGACGATCTTGTCGTCGGGCAGGTTATCGATATCGAAGGCATCGATGATATCGGCATCGTCGATGTTGAGGTAGCCCAGCTCGCGCGCGACGCGGGTGTTGGTGAGCATGGAGCGACCGGTCACAACGACCTTACGGCCGCACTTACGGGCGGCATCGCAGATCTGCTGCAGGCGATGAATGTGGCTCGAGAACGACGCGACGAACACGCGACCCGGGGCGTTCTTGATGGCGTGCAGCAGATTGGGACCAACCTCGGCCTCGGACTTGGTAAAGCCAGGAACCGTGGCGTTGGTGGAGTCGGAAAGCAGCAGGTCGATACACTGCTTGGCAAAGCGGCTGATAGCGGCATAGTCGGGCGTGACACCATCGATGGGCGTCTGGTCGAGCTTAAAGTCGCCAGTGTGCATAACGGTGCCCTGATTGGTGCGAATGAACACGCCCAGAGCGCCGGGGATGGAGTGCGTCATCGAGAAGAAGTCGAGCGAGATGCCGCCGAGGTTGACATGGCTGCCGCCCTTAACCTCGCGGAACTTGGGTGCGCGGATGCGGAACTCAGAAAGCTTGCCTTCGATAAAGCCAAGCGTCAGCTTGCTCGAGAAGATGGGCACCTTGTTATTGAGGTCCTGCAGCAGATACGGAAGCGAACCGGTGTGGTCCTCGTGGCCGTGGGTGACGACGATACCGCGGAGCTTCTCCTCGTTCTCCAGAACATAGGTGTAGTCGGGAAGCACCAGGTCAATACCGGGCTGGGAATCGTCGGGGAACATGAGGCCAGCGTCAACGAGCACCATGTCGTCGCCGCATTCGAAGACCGTCATGTTCTTGCCGATGCCGTCAAGGCCGCCGAGCGGAATGATCTTCAAGGGAGATGATTTTTTAGCTGCCATAGGTTAGTGTGGTTTCCTTTCTTCGAAACGGGTCTGGAACAACCGACGGGGCGCTTCTGGCAAACCGACCGCCGGGAACGTACAAACATGCATCACGGAGTCGATGCAATAACCACAGTATGATACCCATTTGCACAACAACAGACCACCCATGCATCAAAGCCCCCGCTGACCCCGTGTCCCCCGCCGCTCAGGGCTCAGCGGCCCCGGGACGGGCTAAGTTTCCTGCTCTACAGTCCTGCTCACGACGGAGGCCACATTAAGTGGCCTCCTGTTCGTGCGGAACTCGCGATAAACTTTACCCGCGGCCCCCGACGAGAATAGCAAAAAGGCTGGATGGAGCGGGTGTCGATTTTGTCAGACAGAGTATTCGGTTATCTGAAGTCAGATATTTAG
>RPYR01000035.1 GCA_008671285.1 Collinsella aerofaciens
AGATGTCGGAAATCTCCTTAGCCTGGACCCACTTGCCCTCCTCGGGGATGGGTGCGGGGCCGTGGTATGCACCCTTGGCAACGGGGCACATGTTCTCCACTTCCTGTGAGTACTGCATGCCTCTCCTCTCTATCGTGTTGGCGTCCCGTCTGGGGGTCGTGGCTGGCGATTGCCGGGCGACCCTTCGAAAGGGACATGACATGCAGCCCCTATAATACCGCGAAATGCACGGAATATTCGGCGAACGGCTCAGTTTTCGTAGCGAGAAGTCCGGAAGTTTTAATTGAAACGGTTTAACTCTATGTTCTGTGGTCGTGAGCTTCCGTAGAGGGGGTCCGTCTTGGGCAAGCTTTTGGTCCGCTCTTGCAAGCGTTGCAGTGGTTGACCTGTTGCAACGGTGCCGTTCGCCGACTGTTTGCTGCCTTTGGCCGCGCGAGTGTATTGTTTTGCGTGAATGTTTTGATGGCACGCTTCAATCGTGCTGTATTGGATGGTAAGCAGATCCCGGCGAAGGGAGCGCCATGCAGCGCGTTTGGAGAACGGTTACCGGCTTTTACCATGTCTGTGCTCGCGGTGTGGGCAAACAGCTCATCTTTGAGGGCGATGAAGACCGGTGGGAGTTTTTGGAGCTGATGCGCGAGTGCTGCTGCGAGGAGGGTGTGACGGTTATCGCCTGGTGCCTTATGGGCAATCACGTGTATTTGGTGCTTACAGATTACGAGGACAGGATGAGCGCGGCGATGCACCGGTTGCTTTTGACGTACGCGCGGCGGTTCAATAAACGCACGGGGCGCACAGGGCATCTGTTCCAGAACCGTTTTGACCGGCGCTCGCTCGATACCGATTGGCAGGTGATGGAGGCTATTCGCTCCGTACACGCCGATCCGCAGGAGGTGGGCGTCAGTCTCATTGAGCGTTATCCCTGGAGCAGCTTTCCGGAGCATTTGTGCGCTTACGACGGTGACGCGGCCGATGTTGCGAGGGGATTTTCTGATCCTTCTTGCGTGCTTGAACTTTTTGGTTCTGCCGAGGGCTTTATTGCCTATTCGCTTTCGACACCCGACGGTAGCGAGCCGGCGCTGTGCGATATGAAAGAGACAGAGTGTGAACGCCACGCCTTTGCCGACAAGATGGCGAAGAGCCTCGGGGTTCCGCTCAATGTGGTTAAAACTGCACCGCCGGCGCAGCGCGATACCGTTATTGTTGGATTGAACAATGCCGGCTTTACGGTGCGCCAGATTGAGCGGTATACCGGGATTGGCAAAAGTACCGTCTCTCGTATCGTGCGCGCTTATGCGCGGGTGAAGGCACAGGCTGAGCTCTCGGAATAGAAAATGGCCGAACCGCTCTTGTCAAGCGATTCGGCCAACAAAAATCTTAAGATTTGGGATAAATACTACTGATTATTATGTCCCGTGAGCATGCCGTCGAGGGTGCGCCAGGCGAGCTCGGCGCATTTGACGCGGGCGGGCATGTGCGAGATGTCCTGGAGCTGGGCGGCTTCGTCCAGGTCTTCCAGGTCCTCCTCGGAGAGCTTCTCGCCGCGGATCATAGCGAGGAAGAGTCCCGCCAAGCGACGTGCCTCCTCGACGGTCTCGCCGGTGATGAGGTCGGCCATGATGTCGGCGCTGGCCTGGCTTATGGCGCAGCCGTGCCCGGTAAACGAGGCTTCCTCGATTACATCGTTCTCGACACGCAGCTGCAAGGTGAGCTCGTCGCCGCAGCTGGGGTTGATGCCGTCGTGCTCGTGCGTGGGGGCATCCATCTCGTACTTATAGTCGGGGTGCGAGTTGTGCTCCATAAACGTGGTGGAGGTGTATAGATTACCCATTGAACGTGCTCCAAACGTGATGCAGACCGGCGATGAACTTGTCGATGTCGGCCTTGTCGTTGTAGAAGGCCACGCTGGCGCGGCAGCAGGCAAGGTGCTCGACGCCCAGCCAGGTGAGCAGCGGCTGCGCGCAGTGGTGGCCGGCGCGGATGCAGACGCCGTCCATGTCCATGATGCTCGCGACGTCGTGCGGATGGATGCCCTTGACGTTAAAGCTCACAACGCCGTGGTGGTTGTCCCAATAGATGGAGCCGATGATCTGGACAAAGTCGAGCTGCATGAGTTCGCCCATCAGATAGTGGACGAGTGCCTGCTCGCGGGCCTGGATATTCTCGTAACCCACCGTGTTGACCAGGTAATCAAGGGCGGCGCCCGTGGCGAAGATGCCGGCGGCGTCCTGCGTGCCGGCCTCGAACTTCTCGGGGACGGGCGCCCAGACGGCGTCCTGCTCGGTGACAGAGTCGATCATCTCGCCACCGGTGAGCATGGGCGGCATGGCGTTCAGCAGGTCCATCTTGCCCCACAGCACGCCGATGCCCATGGGGCCCATGGCCTTGTGCGCGCTAAAGGCAAAGAAGTCGGCGCCCAGGTCGGCCACATCGACCGGCATGTGCGGCAGCGACTGCGCACCGTCGACGACCAGGTAGCCGCCGTACTTGTGCACGAGCTTGCCGAGGTTCTTGACCGGGTTCTCGA
>RPYR01000081.1 GCA_008671285.1 Collinsella aerofaciens
GAAAGGCCCGAGTTGGCAATCGGCCCCAGCCCGCGCCACGTGGTGCCGCATGGCTCAAACACCTGCTCGACCAGCTGGCGCGCCACGGGGTTGCCGTCTGCGTTGACGCCACGGCGGTAGGCGTTGTCGATCGCGGGCCTGCCCTCGACAACCATCTGGACCAGCATGCAGATGCCCTGCAGGATATCGACCGGTTCAAATCCCGTGACCACGCCCGGGGTATTGAACTCGTCGACCAAAAAGCTAAAGGGCGCCAAGCCCGTGATGGTGGCGACATGGCCCGGCAGGATAAAGCCGTCGATGGCGGTCTCGGGGTCGTTGGCGATGGCGCGCAACGCCGGCGGCGTGGTCTTGTGGGCGCAATAGACCGAAAAGTTCAAAAGCCCGCGTGCCTCGGCCTCCAAGATGGCGGCGGCGATGGTGGGCGTCGTAGTCTCAAAGCCCACGCCCATAAAAATGACCGGACGATCGGGGCTTTGCTCGGCGATGTCGAGCGCGTCGAGCGGGGAATAGACGATGCGGATGTCGCGCCCTGCCGCCTTTTGCGCAGCGAGCGAGGTGGACGATCCGGGCACGCGCATCATGTCGCCAAAGGTGGTGATGATGGCGCCGTCTATGTTGGCGAGCGCGATCGCGTGGTCGATGTCGCAGTTGGCGGTTACGCAGACGGGGCAGCCCGGGCCACTCAGCAGCTTGAGCCCGGCCGGCATAATGGAGCGAAAGCCATAGCGGCCGATGCTCACGGTGTGCGTGCCGCAGACTTCCATAAGGTTGATGGTGCGGTCGCCGACGAGTTCATGGATGCGTTCGATGAGCTCGCGGGCCAGCTTGGAATCGCGAAATGCCGAAAAGTCGATACCGGAGCGAGCCGGCTGTCCGGCCGCCACTAGTATGCCTCGGCCGGGTTGCTGGCCAGTTGGTCTTCTTCGGCCAGTTCGGTCATGGTGTTGACCAGGTCGAGCGTCTCCTGCGCTTCCTGCTCGTCGACGATCTGGATGCCAAAGCCGGCGTGTACGAGAATATAGTCGCCAACCTGCGCCGTCGGCACGAGTCGTAGCGACACGGGGCGCTCGATGCCCATCATGTCGACGGTGGCCTTGAGGTCGTCGTCGCGTTTGACTACTTTACCGGGAACGGCAAGGCACATATTGTTCCCCTTTTAGACGCTTTGCGCTGGATAGGCGCTCAATAATCCATCAGTTGATGGTAGCGCTCGCGGGGTTTGCGGGCAAACGCGTTACGCCTGTGAGACGGCTGGGCACAGCGGCGTGTGAGGGCGAGCTACTGCGATGCAATCTGCGCAAGACGAGCGCTTGCGACCGCCGCCTGACCGTAGGCGATGCAGCCGTCATTGACGGGTACGGTGTGGGGGACAAGTACGGTAAGGCCTGCGCTTTTGAGCTCGCGGGTGAGGAGCTGAAGCAGAAGTCGGTTCATGAACACGCCGCCCGAGAGCGCGACGGTGTCGATGCCCTCGCGCGCGCAGATTTCGGTGGCGATGCGCGCCGAGGAGCGCGCGACGGCGACATGGAAGTCGAGTGCGAGCCTGTCGGCGGGCGCTCCGGCTTCAATTCCCTCCAAAAGTGCCTCAAAGAGTGCTTTCTGGTCCAGCACATCGGGGCCGTCCAACCACGATGGGCCAGATGCGGAATAGCCGGCGTTGTCGTCGGGAAAATGGGCGATTTCGTCGTCGAGCGCGCGCCAGGCGGCGGCTTCGAGCTCGATGGCGGGTTCACCCTCGTAGGTTGCCTGGCCGCAAATGCCCAAAATGGCGGCTGTGGCATCAAACAGGCGACCCATACTGCTAGTGCGTGGACTGTTGATGCCGCGCTCGATCATCGTTGCCGTTATGCTGCGCGTTTGCTCGTCAAGGCTGTTCAAGAGCCCCGCGGCTCCCGGGTGCTCGAGCAGGTCGAGCTCGCTGAGCAGGGCAAAGGAGTTGCGGCGGGCATCGTGTACGGATGCGGCGCCACCGGGAAGCGCCCAGGTGCGCAGATGCGCGACGCGCTCAAAATCGGCGAGACGGGCGACAAGAAACTCACCGCCCCATATGGTGCCATCAGTGCCGGCACCCGTGCCGTCGAAGGCGATGCCGAGGACACGCGCATCGGGCGCAAGCCGGCTTGCGGCAATCGCCTCTGCCATGACGCTCGCGATGTGCGCATGATGGTGCTGGACTTCGATAAGCGGCAGGTTGTGCTCCCGTGCCTGCTCGCGCGCCCATTGGCTCGACAGATAACTGGGATGCATGTCGCATGCCAGGGCGGCAGGCGCCAGGTCAAAGAGGTTTTCCAGACGCGAGCGCGCGGCGCTCCAAGCATCGAAAGTCGCGCCGTTTTCGACATCGCCGATATGCTGCGACACAAAACAGGTCGTATGACCGTCCGAGTCCGTGCGAGTGAGTGCGATCGTGGCTTTTTGCTGCGGCCCGCAGGCGAGCACACAGGGCGTGGCGTTGTCGAGCGCCGGCAACGACAGCGGCTGCGGCGCATATCCGCGTGCGCGGCGCACGGGCATGACGACCCCGTCGACTACGCGTGCCACGGAGTCGTCGTAGCGCGACAGAATCGCGCGGTCGTTACCGAGCAGCGCATCGGCGATGCCGGCGGCAACGAGGTGCTCCCATGCAAGGGCGTCGTCGGTCTCGATGGGCTCTTCGCTCAGGTTTCCGCTGGTCATGACGATTGCGTGCATACCGTGCGCCGCAGCTGCGGCGAGCAGCAAATGTTGAAGCGGGGTGTAGGGGAGCATGACGCCGAGCTCGGGCAAGTCGTGCGCGACGGATGGTGCGAGTTCGAGGGCGTTGAGGGAGCCGTGGGCGTCGTTGCCGGCCGCGCGGCGGCGTAGCAGCACAATGGGACGAACGCTACCGGCCAGCAGGTCGCGCTCAACGCCATCGACATGGCACAGGCGCTCGGCGTCAGCAAGGCCGCACACCATAACGGCAAGCGGCTTATTACTGCGACGCTTGCGACGGCGCAGCTCGCACACCGCCTGTTCGTTGGTGGCATTGCAGGCCAGGTGGAATCCGCCCAGACCCTTGATGGCGACGATGCCGCCGCCTGTCAGCAGCTCGACGCAGCGTTCGATGATGGCATCGCTGGCCTCGCGCGTGGAGCCGACGGCTGGTGTTGCGTCGACACCCGCTGACACAACGCCGCGATTGGCCTCGCGCCACGTAATATGCGGTCCGCAATCAAAGCAGGCATCGGGCTGCGCGTGAAACCGCCGATCGAGCGGGTCGGCATACTCTGAGGCGCAGGTGGGGCACATGGGAAAGCGATCCATCGAGGTAGCCGCTCGGTCATAGGGCAGCGAGCGGATGATGGTAAAGCGCGGTCCGCAGTTGGTGCAGTTGATAAAGGGATAGTGAAAGCGTCGGTCGGCGGGGTCGAACAGCTCGCGCAGGCAGTCGTCGCACGTGGCGATGTCGGGCGAGATGAGCGTCGTGTGGGCAGTTTGATCCTGTGACGCCACAATGCGAAAACCATGCTCGTTAGCGGCGTCCCAGTCGCTGGGTGCTAGGTCCACAACCTCGACATGTTCCACGCGAGACGCCGCAGGCGCATGCTCGGAAAGCGCGTCAACAAATTCGTCGAGCGACTCGCTTAGAGCGTGCGCCTCGATATGCACGCCATCGCCCGCGTTGAGCACCCAGCCGCAAATGCCGTGCGCCATGGCCTCGCGATACACAAACGGTCGCATGCCGACACCCTGCACAATGCCCGTTACATGGATATGCGCATGTCGCATGCGACCCTCCTTCATTGAAATGTGTGCTGTTACAGCCCCAGGCTCTGCTCGGTGGCGGCGCAGGTGAGCTCGCCGTGTTTAACCCCGCGCAGGCCCAGCAGACGGTCTGCCAGCTCGTAGACGCGCTCGCCGCGCCCCTTAAGCGCCAGAATCTCCAAGCAGTTGTGGTGATCCAGGTGCACATGCATAGTCGATACGATCTCGTCGGTGTAGTCGTGCTGCACCTCGTCCAGGCGGCGCGTCAGGTCGCCGGTGTGATGGTCGTAAATCATGGTGAGCGAACCGATGACCTGCTCGTCGGGCGTTCGCATCTGCTCCTTGGCAATCGAGGCGCGAATCAGGTCGCGTACAGCCTCGGAGCGGTTGGCCACGTCGCCGCGGCGTGCGATCTGCTCGTCAAAGCGGCGCAGCAGGTCGTCGGGCGCGGTGACCGAAAAACGGACCAGCTCGGAGGCGGAGCCGCTGCAACGGCAGCCCGCGTCGCCGGTCGGCCCGTGCGAATGCTCGTGCTCGTGCTCGGCCACGCTACACCAGCTTTACGGAGCCAACAGAGTTATGGTCGGCCTCGATGGCATCCTCATAGCCCTCGAGTGCGTCGTGCGCCTCGTGGAGCGCCGCCATGGCGGCCTCGAGCTTGGCGCCAATGCGCTCCATATCAAAGTTCTCGGTTGCATGCAGCAGCTGATGGCTCCACTCGTGGGCGAGCTCGATCGTGTCGTTGACCTGCTTGACGCTCATGGCAAGCTGGCTCATGTTCATTCCGACGTCATGCATGGGAAATCTCCTTTTGTACGGGTCTAATCAGTGGTTCAGATTCTACTACGCCCGCTTTGCGCATCGCCGCATAAGAAAACGGGTGCGAGTCCGTCTGACCCGCACCCGTTCACTGGGGGCTGTTTGTGATTACCATACTATCCGTGGTCGCGGGCGCAGCACCCGGCTCTCCGGTGAGCGGCGCAAAACCGCTCATGGACGGCAGCACATGACCGGCGTATTACAGGTGCTTCTCAAGCAGCGCCTGCAGCCTGGCCTTGGGCAGCGCGCCAACGGAGCGGTCGATTTCCTCGCCGTTCTTAAAGACAACCAGCGTGGGGATGCTCATAACGCCAAACTTCATGGCCAGGTCCTGATTGTCGTCGACGTTGCATTTGGCGACGGCAAGTTTGCCGGCCAGCTCGTCGGCCACTTCGTCAACAATGGGCGAGAGCGAGCGGCAGGGACCGCACCACGGTGCCCAAAAATCAACCAGCACGGGAAGGCTGCCGTTAACGACGGAATCGAAGTTCTCGGGGGTAATCTGCTTAATGTCAGCCATGGTGACCTCCATAGTGCGACGCGGCTCGGCCGCGTAAAACTCAGTACGACCGTGCTTATACCCAACGGCCCGCAATGCAACCACTCGCGGGCGGCTCTTTTATATAATGGTGGGCACGCAAACGATTGGAGAGCGCATGCCCACGTCACAAAGCCAGAAAAAAGAAGCCATCGCCCAGGCGACCGAGCAGGAGCTCGCATCGCTCGCGGGCCGCGGCGTGCGTATCGCAGGAAATGCGTGCTCGCCGATTGTGCTGGTCAAAGGCGATTTGGATGAAGCCGAGTGCTCGGGCGGCGAGCTGGCTGCCGGCGCGGATGGCGCCGCGTTGCGCAAGGCGCTCGGCGCTATCGGATATGCCCCCGAGGATTTTTGCGTGCTGGCAAGCGTTGCCGGCGCGGGCGACGGAGCGGTCGCGGCGGGCAAGGCCCTGACGTGCGACCTGTTCCGCGAGGCGCTGGAGACCTTGGACCCCGAGGCGGTGCTGCTGCTGGACAACAGTGCGGCCGATGTCATGCGCGAGACCTATGCCGATATGCTTGTGGCAATTGATGACTTTGACACCGCCATGCTCAAGCCCGGCCTGGTCGCCCATGTGCAGGGGCGCCGCGTGCTGGCGCTCGACGGTTTTGAGGCGGCGCTCACCGACAAGGCCGCCAAGCAGCGCATGTGGGCCTACATTAAGCAGCTGACCCCGGCGGCTGCACCGCTGTAGCGAGGTTGGCGGCAGCCCCTACATCACGGCGCGCAGCTCAAACCGGTCGCCGTTAATGCGGAACTGGCAGTTGCCGTTCATGCGCTCGACGGCAAGCATAATGCTCTTGGTGCCAAAGCCGTGCCCAGTGTGCTGAGCCACGGGCATGCCGTCGACCATGTGCGGCGCACGGCCAAACGTGTTGGAAACCAGCAATAGAAGCTGACCGTCTTCGTAGCGAAGGTCCAGGTCGACAAACCGCTTGCCTTCGGGGGCGGCGCTCGCCGCGGCGATGGCATTGTCCAGGGCGTTCGATACCACGCTGAATAGATCGACATCGCCCACGTGGACGGTTTCGGGCACGGCGGCTCGCAGGTCGGCGGTGATGCCGTGCGCGTTGATGTCCGCGGAAAGTGACGAGAGCGCAATGTTGACCGTTTCGTTGGCGCAGTAGCGGCGCAGGGCGGTGCGGTCGTTGGTCTCGCAGAGCGCGTCGATGCGCTCGAGTGCCTCATCGGTGTGACCCTCTTCGATCAGGGCCGCTAGACCGCGCAGGTAGTGGCGCATGTCGTATCACATTGAGACCAAGTCAAGAAGAATCGCTTCGGTCGAATCGCGTCTTTTGGGTGAGTTCTCAACGTCCGCTGCCGCTGGTTTCCACCGTATGCCGAAAACACCCGGACGATGCCGTGCAGATCGCTTCGCTCTGCTATAGTCTCCCAAATTCACGTTTTCTATTGGGATGGTGGTTAATATGGGCGACATGCTCGAATCGTTCCTGCGCGTGGCGATGGTGGTGTTCATCGTCGGTCCGCTCACTGCATGGGTCGCCCGTCGCGGCGCGCGCGAGCGCAGTGAGGCGACGGACAGCCTCGATCGCTTCACGGTGCGCATGCCCGCTGCCATCCGCACGATCATCGCCTGCTGCGCCGTCGCGTTCGAACTGCTCATGCTGGGTGTCTACGTCTGGCAGGGCGTCTCGTTGGGCGAGTGGGACCACGAACTTGTGTGGTTCGGTCACGCCATGGCGCTCGCGGGCATGGCCATCTGGGCCCTGCTGAGCATCCCGCGCATCGACGTGGACGGTGAGCGAATTCTCTCGCGTAACGCCTTCGGCATCCGCAAGGAGACGACGTTTGGCAACATCACCCGTGCAACGCTTCACACGCAGATGATGAGGATCGACCTGTTCGAGGGCGACCGGAAGTTCTGCTCGATAAGCCTCGAGGGGGTGTGCTCGCTCAACCTCCTCGCCCGTCTGGAGGAAGAGGGCATCGAAGTCTCGGACGCCGTCGACGGTCCCATGACCAAGGCGGGCCTGTGTTGGTCTGCCATCAAGCCGTTGACGATTGTTTTCAACGGCATGGCGCTCGTCTTCTCGCTCGTGATCGCCTTCATGGCTGTTTTCACCGATGCCGGTGCTCGTCTGCTCTTGCTCGTCCCGTTCCTCTTCCTGTTCATAGGGGGACTCCTGCCCCTGCTCATGCTCAGCATGCCCGCCCGCGGCATCCTCGAGATCGGCAGGCAGGAGCGCGAACTCGGCTTCTCCTTCGCCGAGGAGATGGCAAGTCGAGGTACCACGGGCACTTCGCTTGTCGACGATGATTGGTTCATCGAGATCAGCAATGCCCGCGTCGTGGCGTTCCGTCGCGATTACCTCAAGAAGGTCACGGCGCACGAGAACAGCGAGAGCGGCGACCGTTGCACGGTGACCACGAAAGGCGGTCGCAAAATCAAGGTGTATGCAGCGGGCAGCACGCTCGAGGACCTGCGCTCGTGGTTCAAACAGGGTGCCAAGGCCAGAAGCACGCTCGACCGTGCAGAGGACGCGCTCGAGACGACGTCTGATTGGGTTGTCTGACCTGTATCGTCTTTTCGGACACGCATGCTAGAGGCCCAATCCTTTAGAATGCATTCATCGACGACCGAGAGGACGGTATGCTATGTCCAACCCAGCCGCCAAGTACACCGACGAGTTCAGGCGCGAGACCGCCGACTACATCATCTCGACGGGCAGGCCGATAACGGAATGCTGCGCAGAACTGGGCCTGAATTCCAAGACCGTGAACAAGTGGGTGCAGAGCCGCCGGCGCGAGCTTGCCGGCGGGCCCGACCCCAAGGCCGAGGACCGCGAGCTTCGCGAGGCGAAAAGGCGCATACGCGAGCTCGAGATGGAGAACGCCTTCTTGAAAAAAGCCGCGGCCTTCTTCGCCAAAAGCCAGGCGTAGCCGCATGCTACCGGATGATGTTGGCGGAGAAGGCCGAATTCCCGGTGAAAATGATGGCCCGCGTGCTCGGCGTGAGCCGATCGGGCTTCTACTCGTGGCTCTCCAACGGCTGCCCGCGAGAAGACTGGTCGGCCGAGCGCGAGGCGGTCCGGCGCGTGTGGCTGGAGTCGGACCGCAGGTTCGGCTTCCGGTTCGTGAAATGCTTCCTGCCCGGCGAGTTCTCCGGATTGACCCTGTATAGGGTGCGCAAGCTGATGCGCGAGCTGGGAATACGCGGCTGCACGCCCAACGCCAGGAAGCGCACCACCATCCCCGACCCGAAGGCCAGGCTCCGGCCCGACCTGGTGCGCCGCGACTTCACCAGTCCCGTTCCAACCTGCAAGCTCGTGGGCGACATCACCTACCTGCGCACCGGCGAGGGATGGCTGTACCTGTCGACGGTCATCGACCTCAACACCCGCATGGTGGTGGGCTGGTCGCTCTCCGAGCGCATGACCGCCGACATCGTGGTTTCGGCGCTGGCGTCGGCCAAATCGCGCGGCTACGTGGCCGGCAACGCGATATTCCACGCCGACCGCGGCGCCCAGTACACCAGCAGGCTTCTGGCCGAATGGGCGCGCGACAACGACGTGCGGCTGTCCTGCAGCCGCGCCGGCAACTGCCACGACAACGCGGTGGCCGAGTCGTTCCTCGCCACGCTGAAGAACGAGATGTACTACAGGCGCAGCTTCCCGACCAGGGATTCCGCCAAGCACGCGGTGGTCGAGTTCATCGAGGCGTACTACAACCGCCGAAGGCCCCGCTCGACGATCGGCTACAAGGTGCCGGCCGAGGCCATGGCGGCCTTCTTCGAGAGAACCGAGCCCAAGCTCGAGGCCATGCCTATGGCCGCTTGATTTCTCGAGCTTGCGTGTCCGAAATCTTGACACAGGTCAGAAGGCCTCGATGCCAGCGCTGCGCCGATATGGGGCAGCGGCCCCCCCCGTTGGCCGCCATGGCCCTGACTTCCGAGCGTATGCTGGCGCCGCTCGTCTTAAGACGTCGACCTCCATCCGGAGCCTGCGGTTCTCGCGCTCGGGCTCCAGGATCCGGTTCTACTCGGGCGTGCGGTTGTCGGCGGCGCGCGGCGAGCCGGTCTCGTTTATCGACTTGACCCGCCTCTCCACGGTGCTCTTGTCGAGGTCGCACTCGTCCATGGCCTCGCGCCTGGGCTTTCCGGCGTTGTGGAGATCGACTATCTTCCTCTTGAACTCGTCGGTGAAATGCCTCGGTCTGGGGCCGGTCGAGGCCGAGCCCCCGGTCCGGCTGGGGTAGCATGTCGCTGCGGACCATTGTCTTTCCTCTCGTTGAATATCTAGGCGCTGACGATTCTAGGCGATGGCCCTCTCTTGCTGCTTACACCTCGATTGTGCTCGCTACCCCCAGCGGGCCCGGATCGAGCGATTCGGACCCGCTTTTGGGGCCTGCCGGAAACCCGGTGGTCAAAAAGGGCCAAATATGAGTACTGTTACCAGTTTGGTGGCAGCCAAATGGCCTCAAAAATCGGTGCCAGAGGCCAAAAGTGCATCGATTTTCGTTCTTCAGAGTCGCGATCGGGGGTGGCGCGCGCAGACGTGGTGTAAGAGCGTCCCGAGGTCCGTCGCTGCAAGTCCCGATGTTACTCCTTCTTGAGACCGCGCCTCTCGACTATCTCGTCCACTATCTCCCTGGCGCGCCGCCCGAGCGAGCGGCGCCTCCCCTCTGTCGGGGCCGGCCTGTCCGCGGGCTCGGCGAAGCCCTCGGCGGCCGAGGCCTCGGAGAACACGCGCTGCTGGGACCACTGTCCCTCGGTCTCCATGAGGCTCGCGCACGTCAGACGCAGCATCGA
>RPYR01000192.1 GCA_008671285.1 Collinsella aerofaciens
GTCACCAACATGTACGTGATCGTGGAGAAGATGGAGCAGGCCGTGCGCGTCGTGCGCCCGTAGCGTATTGGTTGGAGTTGCCATGAGGGAGAAGCGCCCGGCGCTTGTCATCACGTTTCCCACCACGGCGGCCGCCATGGGTTGCGAGTCCCTGTGCATCGAGCGCGGTCTTCCCGGGCGAACGATTCCCGTGCCCGGGGAGGTCGCTGCCGGCTGCGGTCTGGCGTGGAAGGCGTCGCCTGCCGATGAGGAGCTGCTGCGCGCCGAACTCGCCGCGGCGAGTGTTCCTACCGAGGGCTATACCGTGATTGATATGTGGGAGGTCGTGCGATGATCTACCTGGATAACGCGGCGACGACCATGCACAAGCCGCAGACGGTGATCGATGCCGTGACACAGGCGATGTGCTCGCTCGGCAATGCCGGACGCGGCGCCACGTCGGGTGCCCTCGATGCCGCTCGTACGATTCACGCTTGCCGTGCCAAGCTTGCACGCTTGCTGGGTTGCCATCGGGCCGACCATGTTTGTTTTACGCCCAACTCCACTGCGGCGCTCAACACCGTCATCAATGGCGTGGTGCGCCCCGGCGACCGTGTGGTCACAACGGTGCTCGAGCACAACTCGGTGCTACGTCCGCTCAATCGCTTGGCGACGGAGCAGGGTGTGACGGTTGGGCATGCGGGTTGCGATGCGAGCGGCGTGCTCGACTACGACGAGCTCGAGCGGTTGGTCACGCCGGGCACGCGTGCTGTGGTGGTGACGCACGCCTCCAATGTGACCGGCAACGCGGTCGACATTGCGCGCGTGGCGGCCATGGCCCATGCGGCCGGTGCGCTGGTGATCGTTGACGCCTCGCAGTCTGCCGGCACGGCGAAGATTGACATGGATGTCATGGGACTCGACGTCGTGTGCTTTACCGGCCACAAGGGGCTCATGGGTCCGCAGGGGACCGGTGGCCTGGCCGTGGCAGAGGGCATTGACGTGGCCCCTTGGGCCATGGGCGGCACGGGCGTGCACAGCTTCGATACGCTGCAGCCGCTTGAGTGGCCCACGCGCCTTGAGGCGGGCACGCTCAACGGTCATGGCATCGCGGGACTTTCCGCAGGTCTCGACTTTATCGAGGCGCAAGGCGGGGTCGAGGCGATTGCTGCCCACGAGCGTGCGCTCGCTGATCGCTTCCTTGCCGGTGTGCGCAAGATTCCGAGGATTAAGCTCTACGGCGCCTTTGACCAGCCGACGCGCTCGGCGATTGTGTCGCTCAACGTGGGCGATATCGACTCTGCCGAGATCTCGGACGCGCTCATGCAAGGGTGGGGGATTGCGACACGCCCCGGCGCCCACTGCGCTCCGCTCATGCACCGTGCGCTGGAGACCGAGCGTCAGGGTGTCGTTCGCTTCTCGTTTGGGTATTTCAACACGGACGAGGAAGTCAACACCGCGATTGACGCTTTGCGCGATTTAGCCTGCTAAAGCTGCTAGACCGTTTATACTTGCGGGACGGGTGTTTTTGCCCGTCCCGTTTTTGTTTCGACCTGAAAGGTGTGCCTATGGCCTCATCAGCCCCGCGCGGTGTGCGCTCCGACACTGTCGTTACCGTCGGCATCGCCCTGTTCTCGATGCTCTTTGGCGACGGCAACCTTATTATTCCGCCGCTGCTGGCGCTGCAGGCAGGATCTGCCACGCCGGTCGCCATGCTCGGCTTTATGATTGCCGCCATCGGCCTGCCCGTCATGGGATTTATTGCCGTCGCGCTTGCCGGAACGGCGCGCGAGCTTGCCGGCCGCGTGCACCCCAAGTTTGGTGAGTTCTTTGTCGCGGCGGTGTATCTGGCCATCGGCCCGTGCCTGGCCATTCCGCGCACGAGCTCCACGGCCTTCGAGATGCTGGTGCCGCTGCTGCCCGAGGGCGTTTCGCTCGGCACGGCTCGCCTGGTGTTCGCCATCGGGTTCTTCGTAGTCGCGTTTGTGCTCACGCTGCGCCCGGGCGTTATCACGCGCGTGCTCGGCCGCATTACGGGCCCCGCGCTTATCGCGCTCATTGTGCTGGTTGTGGGTGCTGCCGTGATCTCGCCGCTGGGACCGGCTGCCGCGCCTCAGGCTCCCTATGATGCCGGTGCTGCCGTGCAGGGCTTTTTGACCGGCTACCAGACCATGGACCTGCTCGCGTCGCTCGCCTTTGGCATTATCATCGCCGAGACCATCCACGAGCTGGGCGTTACCGATGACAAGCGCGTGGCCTTCGAGATTTCGCGCTCCGGTGTGATCGCCGGCGTGCTCATGGCCATTATCTATTGCGGCTTGGCACTTGCCGGTATGCAGCTCGGCACCGTGATGCCCGACGCCACCAACGGCGCTGCAATCCTTGCCCGCTCTGCCTCCATGCACTTTGGCCTTGCCGGCACGATCGTGGTCTTCGCCATCTTCTTCCTCGCCTGCATGAACGTGTGCATCGGCCTCATCAGCTGCTGCTCGCGCTACTTCTGCGAGACGTATGTGGTTGAAGGGGGAGCGGAGGCTTCCGAGGAGGCCATGCGCCGCCCCTTCGCGATCCTCGCCTTTGTGTTCGCGGCGTTTTCGTGCGTGCTCTCCAACGTGGGCCTCGACGTGATCCTTATGTTCTCGGTGCCCATGCTCAACGCCTTGTATCCCGTTGCTATCGTGCTGGTTCTCATGGGTTTGGTACACGGCTTTTGCGACGCTCATCCGCAGGTGTGGGTCTGGGTCGGCGGCGTGGTCGCCGTGCAGAGCGTGATCACCTCGGTCCGCGATGCGTTCGTTGCGGGCGCGTGGCTGCCGTTTGATGCGCTACCCCTGGCAGACATCGGTGCCGCGTGGGCGCCGGTTGCCGTGGTTGCCTTTGTGATCGGTCTGCTCCATAGTCGTTTTGTCGCACATTCGAGGAGCTAAGGCATCAATGCTTGCACAGGCGGGGAGTCTCCCCTATAATTTCCTTCGCTTTGGGACACGCAAGGTTTAGACCTTAGCTGCTCAACACCTTCGGGACGTGGCGCAGTTTGGTAGCGCGCCTGCTTTGGGAGCAGGATGTCGCAGGTTCAAATCCTGTCGTCCCGACCATATCTTGCGGGCGTAGTTCAATGGTAGAACCCCAGCCTTCCAAGCTGATGACGCGGGTTCGATTCCCGTCGCCCGCTCCATA
>RPYR01000200.1 GCA_008671285.1 Collinsella aerofaciens
CGACAGACAGATGGCAAAACTCGGCGCGTGCACAAGCAGTATGTGGACGTCGTGGCTCGCATCCTCGCGGGCGGACAGGTCGTGCCGGTCACCGTCTGCTGGGTCGACGGTCGTTGCTTTACGATTGACGAGATTGTCTCGTCCACCGGGTTTGGCCTGACGGTCCACGGCATCCGTACGGCGACCTATAAGGTGCGTTTTGGCGGGCACGCGACCGAGTTGTATCTGGAGGACCAGACGCGCGAGCGGGCGGACGGCTCGCAGGCACACGTGATGCGTTGGTGGGTCTGGGCCTTTGATCGCACGCTCGAGGGCGAGCGCCGTAGGTAAGGACGTACGGCATTCGGGTACAATGACAGGAATCTTGTCATCTGCTGCGCCGTCTTTCACGGCGCTTTGTGAAAGGACGAAGTATGAACGATATCCAGGGCTATCAGAACGGCCCCATCGAGAGCGGCGCAAGCCGCGCCAAGGAGATGTCGCCGCGCGCGTACAATCTCGCCATGTCTGCCCTGATCTTCTTGGGCTTTTGCGCCATGGGCGCCGGCGCCTACTTTACGAGCACCATGTCGTTTGCGCGCATGATGATGAGCGGCGCCGCCTTGCCGCTGGTCTTTGGCTCGTTTATTTTGACCATCGTCGGCATGGTCATGATGTCGGCCGCCGCCAGCAAGCAGTCCGTGGGCCTGTCCCTTGTGGGCTACGTAATCTTTGCGAGTACCTTTGGCCTGACCGCGTCGTTTGGCCTTGCCAACTACGACCTGCCCACCATCAACACTGCCTTTATCGCTACGGCCGCCATCACCTTTGTCTTTGGCGCCTTGGGCGTGACGTTCCCCAAGTTTTTCCAGCGCGTATATGGCATCGGTTTTGGCATTCTGCTCGCCACTATTCTGGTTGAGATCGTGCTGATGTTCATGGGCGTCTCGCAGACCATCACCGACCTGATCGTGATCGTGGTGTTCGCCGGCTTTATTGGCTACGACACCTATGTTGCCACGACGGTGCCGCCTACGCTGCCCAACGCCGTGCTCATGGCGTCCAATCTGTTCGTGGACATTATCAACGTGTTCCTGCGCATCCTGAACATCCTTGGCCGTCGCGACTAGTGGCGAATTGCAGCGGTACTTGCCGTGCGTGCAAATCGATGCGAAAGGCGGTCCTTCGGGGCCGTCTTTTTTGTACGCCGCGGGGTATCATGGATGGGAAAAGCCGATAGCGGCAGAGACCGAGAAAGGTGACCACTTATGGCAGACGTCGACAACAGGAACCGTAACCGCAGGTCCAACCGAGCGGGTCAGCCCAATCCCAAGCGCGAGGCCCGTGCCAAGGCCGCCGAGCGTCACGTGGCAACTGTGTCCGAAGCGTGCGCCAAGGATATCGAGCGTTCGCTTGCCGGCGTTCGCGAGTTTGACGGTATGCCTGCTGGCTTTGTCGCGGCGATGAAGGCCAAGGTTCAGAGTGCTGTGGCCACCGAAGAACAGGTTGCCGAGGACGTCGAGGGCGCGGAGGCTGCCGAGGTCGAGGCAGCGCTCGAGCCCGTCGAGGAGCCTGCCGAGGAAATCGCCGAAGCTGAGTCCGCGCCTGCTGAGGAGCCCGCTCCGGTTCTGCCCGAGGTCACCGTGCTCGATGCCTCCGCCACGCAGGCCATCTTGGACAACGGTCGTGGCTATGCGCAGTTCTGCGACATGGCCGTGCTCGCCTTTGCCTCGTTCACCAACCCGGGCGGTGGCTATATTCAGGGCTATCTGGGCCAGGAGGCCACGCTGTGCGCCGATTCGTATCTGTACAACGTTCTCGATAAGCAGCGTAAGTGGTACGGCGAGAACCGTCGCCGCAACATCAACTGCGAGCTTTACCGAAACCGCGCCCTAGTGGTGCCTGCGGTGCGCTTCGACCGCAACCACGTGCATGCATACGCCGACGTGATCGTGGCCGCCGCGCCCAACGTTAAGCGCGCCCGCCAGGAGTATCGCGTGAGCGACGATGCCCTGCTGGACGCCCTGCGCGACCGCATTCGCTTTGTGCTTGCCATCTGCGACGAGCTAGGTCGCGAGAAGCTCGTGCTGGGCGCTTGGGGCTGCGACAACAACGGCTTTGACGCAGAGGCCGTGGCCGAGCTCTTCCGCAAGGAGCTCGCGTCGGGCGACTTTAAGGTCAAGCAAGTCTTCTTTGCCGTGCCTTCTACGCGCTGGGATGAGGATTTTGCCAAGTTCGAGCACGTGCTGGCAAACTTCCCCGAGCGCAACGAGGAGTCCTATGCCCAGGTTGCCGCTCGCGCTGCGGCAGCTCGCGCCGCCGAGCAGATCCAGGCTGCTACCGAGGATGATGAGGACGAGGACGATTGGCGCAAGTACCTGTAATCGGTACGTGCTGACAGATAGGTCGAGCCGGCGGGAGAGGCTGCTTCCGTCGGCTTTTTACTGAGCGAGGGGCTTACGATGAAAAATGTTCTATGCTTTGGCGACAGCAACACCTATGGTTACGATCCGGCGGGCATGCGCGACGGCACCGCGGTGCGCTATGCGCAGGATGTGCGCTGGTGCGGCGTGGCCCAACGTGACTTAGGCGAGGGCTGGCATGTAATTGAAGAAGGCCTCAACGGCCGCACGACGGTACGCGACGACATGTGCCATCTGGACACCAATCTTAACGGCATCCGCGCACTTCCGATGCTGCTCGAGGCCCATAAGCCGCTGGACGCCATTGTGATCATGCTGGGCACCAACGACTGTAAGACGGTCTTTAACGTGACGGCTTCCGATATCGCCCGTGGCGCCATGGCGCTGATTCGCGCCGTCCGCGCGTTTCCGTGGACCGACGCTGCGCCTTGTCCGCGCATTCTGCTGATGGCGCCTATCAAGATTAAGCCGCAGATCGCCGACGTATATATGACCGATTTTGACGAGCATTCCGTAGAAGCCTCGGAACATTTTGGTGAGTACTACGCGCATGTGGCTGAGCAGTTTGGCTGCGACTTTTTGAATGCCGCCGA
>RPYR01000163.1 GCA_008671285.1 Collinsella aerofaciens
CGAGCCCTGCCAAGTGCTCAGGCGCTACAACACCAACTTGGCGCATCGCGAGGCGCTCTGCCCCGCCCATCGGAGTTCGATTTCTTTTGGAAGGACCGCATGGCCGAGGCCGACGCCGTCGAGCTCGATTATGCGATTGAGGCGGCTTCGGTTGCGGATTCCGCGACCTGTCGGTTTTTCGACCTCTGGTATACCGGCATGTGTGGTGCACGCCTGCATGCCAAGTACCTTAAACCTGTCTCGGACGAGCCCGTGCCATTGGTACTTCAGTGCCATGGGTATCCGGGTGCAAGCCGCAGCTGGTCTGAGCAGGCGTCGTTTGCGGGCATGGGCATGGCACTCATCGCCCTCGACTGCCCCGGCCCAGGAGGCCCGTCCGAGTACATCGGTTGATTTGATGGCACGACGGGCGCGTGCCATATCGTCGCCTGTATCGACGGCGACCCGTCCAACCTCTACTATGTCCGCTTGCACCATGATATCCGCTTTCTTTGCCGTATTGTTCGTGAGCTCGAGGGCATCGATCTTGCCCGTGTGGTTGTGAACGGCGCATCGCAGGGTGGCGGTTTGGGCATTGCAACTTGTGCGCTTAACAGCGAGCTTATCAATCGCGCCGCCATCCTCTATCCCTTCCTGTCGGATTTCCGCCTGGTCTGGGATTTGGATGCCGACGACATTGCCTACGAGGGCCTGCGCTATTGGTCTCGCTGGTTTGACGAGGACTCGACTCGTATTGACGAGGCCTATGCCAAGCTGGCGTACTTCGATTCCAAGAACTTTGCCCCCATGGTCAAATGCCCCGTGCTGTTTGGCACGGGCACAGCCGATATCGTCTGTCCTCCGGCGACGCAGTTTGCGGTCTACAACAACCTGACCTGTGAAAAGCGTCATGAGTTCTTTGAAGGCTTTGGCCACGAGGAGATTCAGGATTTTGACGATCTGATCATTCCGTTTTTCTGCAAGGGAGGGGAGGCTCATGTCTAAGTGCGAGAGCAATGTCAATGAGCTGATTGTCCCCGAGCTTGCGGGGATTCCTGGGACGGTTTCGTCAAGGCTCTCTGATTTCCGGGGTTGGCGCGGCGATGCTTCTGCGGATGTTTCCGAGTTGGAGACAGCCGCTTCGGACCTTGAGGTTTGCGGGCTGACCGTTACGGCGATTGATTTCGCCAATCCGTGCGCGCGCTACTCCGAGGTTTCCTTTGAGCTCGGTGACGATGCGATTCACGCTCGTTTGATTGAGCCTGTTGGTCGTGCCCGAGTATCTGAGCACGTGCCGCTGTGCCTGATGTTCCACGACATCGATCGGCCTGTGCGCGGCTGGCATCACATGACGAGATTTGCCGCAATGGGGTATGCCGTTCTCGCGCTGGATGACGATGTTGCTGGCGCGGACGACCTACAGCGGGGAATTGCTTCGCCTGCTTTTGTCGAGCGCGTCCGTTGGGGCTGCGCCTTGGCGAAGGTTGCGCGCAATCTTGATGGCATGGATCCCGACCGCATCTTTGCATGGGGCGAGGGCCTTGGCGGCGGTGTCGCGCTAGCGGTTTCTGCTCTGGACGAGCGGGGCCTTGCCTGCACGGCGCTTGCCAATCCGCTTCCCAGCGGTCTCGAGACACTGTCGTCTCGGGTTCGTGGCTCGGTGCTCATGGGCACATCGCTCATGGATACCGTGAGCGATCCCAAGGGCCAGTTTGCCGTATTCAACGGTCTTGAGTGTGACCGGAGGCATATCATCTATGCCAAATACGCTCACGAGCGCATCAATGCGTTCGAAAACGAAGTCATCGACTTCTTTAACCAAACGTTCTATCCGTGTTCTTTGGCCTAGACGGCCTGGACACTGCCAACAAGAGTGGGTGGCATAGGGCCGCCCGCCAGACAACTAAGGAGATTCTTGTGGCAACTCAGAAATTCACCGGCGTTATCCCTCCCGTCGTTGTTCCCGATACCGAAGACCACCAGCTCGACGTTGCCTCCTTTTAGCGCAGCATACACCGCATGATTGACGCCGGCGTCGATGGCCTGTGCTTCTTGGGCTCGTCGGGTGAGGTCGTTTTCTCCACCGACGAGCGTCGTCGCCAGATCATCGCCGAGGCCGTCCGCATCGTCGACCACCGCGTGCCCGTCTTGGTCGGCATCATCGATACCGAGACCGAGCGCATGATCGAGCACGGCAAGGTCGCTCAGGAGCTGGGCGCCGATGCGCTCGTCGCCACCTGCCCGTTCTATGCCCTTCAGGGCATGACCGAGGTTGAGGAGCATTTCCGCATCCTGCACGAGGAGCTCGACCTGCCCATCTTTGCCTATGACATTCCCGTGTGCGTTCACACCAAGCTCCCCTGGAAGCTCCTTGCTAAGCTCGGCGCCGAGGGCGTCCTGGCTGGCGTCAAGGATTCCTCGGGCGAGGACATCTCGTTCCGCTACCTCATTCAGGAGAACGAGAAGAACGGCCATCCGATGAGCATCCTTACCGGCCATGAGGTCGTCGTCGACGGTGCCTATCTCGGTGGCGCCGACGGTTCCGTCCCGGGCCTCGCCAACGTTGCGCCCGAGGGCTAGGTTCGTCAGTGGAAGGACGCTCAGGCTGGTGACTGGGATACCGTCAAGGCCGAGCAGGATCGCCTCAATGAGATTTCGCACATCTGGGATGTCACCTCGGGCGTCCAGGGCTATGCCGGTGGCGTCGGCGCCTTCAAGACCGCTATGAACCTCATGGGCATCTTCGACAGCCCGACCATGCCTCGCCCGGGGAAGGCCATGACCGGCGAGAACGTCGAGGCGATTAAGAAGGTCCTCCAGGACACCGGTCTCCTGTAAAGCTTCCCCGGGCACCCGATCTTGGGGCTCAAGCGGTCGAGCGTGACCCATTGGGTCAACGCCCGACCGCTTTCACCCCAACCTCGGGCACCCGGGAAACCTTTACCAAGCTGCGGCGATAACGCAGCCTTCATTTCCTGTAGTTGTTTTTTATCTCCTAAGGAGAGCGACATGGAGAACAAGTACATTTGCTCCGTTGATATCGGCGGCACCAAGATTGCGACCGCCATTATGGAGTACCCGGCTGACGGTAGCGTGCCTCATCCCGTTTTTGAGGCCGAGGTTCCCACCGAGGCCCAAGAGGGCGGCGAGGCCGTCTTCCAGCGTATCGAGGCGTCCATCAAGGCTGCTCTCGAGGCGAATCCCGATGTCGAGGTCCTTGGCGTCGGTATCGGTGCCGCCGGCGTCGTCGCTCCCAAGACGGGCGCCATCGCGTATGCCAACGAGATCATGCCCGGCTGGTCCGGCGTTCAGTTGGGGCCGCGTCTGCGCGAGGACCTCGGTCTTCCCGTTGCCGTTGTAGGCGACGTGCAGGCTCATGCTCTGGGC
>RPYR01000187.1 GCA_008671285.1 Collinsella aerofaciens
ACAGGAGTCGCTCGAGCTCGTCGGGCGGCAGGTTGAGGAGCTCGTCGCCGGGACGGTGCAGGCAGACCTTCCTGAGCTTGCCGATCTCGGAAGGCACGTGCAGACCTTTCGTCATGGCCTCCTACCTTTCTTTCGGGCCTTTCGGCCGAATCTCTCAGCGCCCTTCCATAGCGGACGCTGCTTGCTGACAGCTCTAGTTATATCCAAATTCCACCCGCAATTCCACCTCGCCCCCGAACGGTCAACAAAGTGCGATGAACGGTATATCGCACGAGATTCCCCCATAATGTACTTCGGCGTTCTAAAGTAACTTTTCTAAGGTAAACGCTCTTTTTTCCAAAAAACTATTTGCAATTGCATCTCTAAACTTTTGATTCAGAATTGCATAGCTAAATCGGTTTTATGTATATAAATGATGTTTGTTTACGTTTCCGCCTGCATTCAATGATATTCAGCTATCCATCATTCTTATTCACACTTACGTACCAGTTGAGTGAGGATATAGACCGCTTGCAGACGAGCAGGACGTCAGTCCTATGACTTGTCAGCGTAAGAAGTAGGTAAAGATACCGTTCGCACAATACGTCCGTGCCACAAGTCGACTAAATTGAGACAATAGTGAATAGGGTTAGGCTACCGTCCCTTGTGGGGACTGAACGGACAGATGCATATGCCGAGCAAAATCGAAAAGAAGCAAGCCGCCGCAAAGCTGCGCAAACCGCCGCGCGACTTCTCGTACACGCAAAACCGAGAGCTCAGCTGGCTACGCTTTGACAACCGCGTGCTCGACGAAGCCTTCGACGAAACCGTTCCGTTATTCGAGCGACTAAAGTTCGTCTCGATCTTCGAGTCCAACCTCGACGAGTTCCTTATGGTGCGCGTGGGCGGCCTGTCCGATCTGGCGGAGCTCAAAAAACAACCTGTCGACAACAAGAGCAATATGACCGCCTCCGAACAGGTCGATGCTGTCATGGCCGAAATGCCCGGGCTCCTTACCCGTTGGGAGTCCATCTTTAAGAGCATCGAGGGCAAGCTCGACACCTTGGGCGTTCACCGCGCCCGCATCGATTCGCTTACGCCCGAGGAGCGCACCTTTGTAACCCGCTACTTCCAGGCCTACGTGTCACCGGTCATCTCGCCGCTGGTCATCGATCCTCGCCACCCCTTCCCCAACCTGCGCAATGGCGCGCTCTATCTGGCCTGTGGTCTGGACGGTGCCACCGACGAGGAGAGCCTGCTGGGCCTTATCGAGATTCCCGCCTCGATGAACCGCGTGGTCGAGATCCCCTCGCCCACCGGCACCTACTCCTACATCTTGCTCGAGGACGTCATCCTCGCCTGCCTGGACAGCTGCTTTGGCTCCTATAAGCCGCTGGATCGTGCGCTGATCCGCGTCACCCGCAACGCTGACATCGATCCGGACGGCGAGGGCGTCGAGGAGGAAGAGGACTACCGCCAGCACATGAAGCGCATTCTCAAGAAGCGCCTGCGCCTGCAGCCGGTAGTGCTCGCGGTCTCGGGATCGCTCGAGAAGGCGACGCTCAAGACTATCCGCAAGGCGCTCGAGCTTTCGCGTCGCTCGGTCTTTACCTGCGATATCCCGCTCAACCTGGGCTACGTCTTTGGCATTGAGGGCAAGATTCCCGAGCACCTGCGCAACGAGCTGCTCTTTACGCCGTTTAAGCCGCAGCCCAATCCCACCATCGACATGACCCGCTCCATCCGCGAGCAGGTGCTGCAGCACGACAAGCTGCTCTTCTACCCTTACGAGGCCATGAACCCGTTCTTGGACCTGGTGCACGAAGCAGCCTACGACCCCGAGTGCATCTCGTTGCGCATCACGCTCTACCGCGTGGCCAAGCAGAGCCGCCTATGCGAGTCGCTGATCGATGCTGCCGAGAACGGCAAAGAGGTCACGGTGCTCATGGAGCTCCGCGCACGCTTTGACGAGCAGAACAACATCGAGTGGGCCGAGCGCCTGGAAGAGGCCGGCTGCACCGTCATCTATGGTTCCGAGGGCTTTAAATGCCACTCAAAGATCTGCCAGCTCACCTATCGCGAGGGCATGGCGCTAACGCGCCTCACACTTTTGGGCACCGGCAACTTTAACGAGAAGACGGCCAAACTCTACAGCGACTTTATGCTCATGACAGCCCATCCCGGCATCGGCGAGGACGCCAACCTGTTCTTCCGCAACCTGTCGCTGGGCAACCTGCGCGGCGACTACCGCTTCCTGGGTGTGGCGCCCGTCGGACTGAAACCGCTCATCATGCGCGGGCTTGACCGCGAGATCCAGCGCGCCCTTGCCGGCGAGCCCGCCCGCGTGTTCTTTAAGCTCAACTCGCTGACCGACCGCGAGGTTATCGACAAGATCGCCGAGGCATCGTGTGCCGGCGTGCGCGTAGACATGATCATCCGAGGCATCTCGTGCCTCAAGCCCGGTGTTCCGGGCAAGACCGAGAACGTGCAGGTCCGCTCCATCGTCGGACGCTTTTTGGAGCACGCGCGCGTCTATGCTTTCGGCGTGGACTCGGACATGATTTACCTGAGCTCGGCAGACATGATGACGCGCAACACCGAGCACCGCGTGGAGATTGCCTTCCCCGTGCTCGACCCCACCTGCCGCGCCCTGGTGCACGAGTACATGGGCATGCAGCTGCGCGACAACGTGAAGGCCCGCAGCCTCACGAGCGACGGCACCTGGGTCCCCGTGGAGCGTGCAGAGGGTGAGAAACCCTTCAACTCGCAGGAAGCCCTGCTGGAGCGTGCCTATCGCAACGCCGAGTCCGCCGCGCAGCAGCGCGCACAGGAGAAGGAACGCGTGGCCGAAGAAGCTATTCAGGCCGAGGTTGAACATGGGGCAGTTGCCAAACCGGAAGCGGTTTCCGCTCCCCCGGTGAATGAGCCCGAGGCTGCCGCAGAGCCCGCCGTGGAGAAAGCGCCCGAGGTTCAGAAGGTCCAGGCGACCGTCATTGAGCCCGAGCCTGCACCTGCACCTCAGCCCGATCCGCAGGTCACCAAGCCCGCACCCGAGACGAGCGCCCGTCGCGATAAGCCCGCTGGCAAGACCAAGGCCATCGAGCGCCATCGCCCCGGCCGCGTGCGCATGGGCCTGGGTCTGATCGGCCTGGGTCTTAAGACGCTCATTACCGGCAAGACGAAATAGTCGTTTGTAGAAGCAGTTTGTAGAAGCGCCCCGCATTTGAGGAAAGCCTCGGATGCGGGGCGCTTTTCCCTGCTACCATGGTGCGAACAACAACGCGAATGACAGGCAGGAATATGAAGCTCACTATAGAATCGATGACCTACGGCGCCGACGGGCTGGCGCACGCCGACAACGGCAAGGCCGTCTTTGTGCAGGGTGCCGTGGCAGGCGACACCGTCGAGGCCGAGGTCGTACAGGACGGCAAGTCATTCATGCGCGCCCGCACCACCGAGATTCTGGAGCCAAGCCCCAATCGCATTCAGCCTCCCTGCCCCTTCGTGGGCATCTGCGGCGGCTGCTCGTGGGGCAATCTCTCACGCACGGCACAGCTCGCCGCCAAGGAGCAAAACCTGCGCTCCACGCTCGAGCGCATCGGCAAGTTCGCTCCTGAGCTGGCAGATGAGTTGGTACAGCCCATCTGCCACACCAAGGACGACTGGGGCTACCGCAATAAAATCGAGCTCGAACCGACCGTCGTCAACGGTCGCGTGCGCCTTGGCATGCACGGTGTCGACCCCAGCAAAATCGTGACCGTCGATATGTGTCCGCTGTTCGATAAGCGCTTCCCGAAGGCACTCAAATCGGTCGTCGGCGCACTCAACTATCTAAGCGGCAGCCATGACTTGGGGCTCGAACGCGTGGGCATTCGCGCATCGCGCCGCACCAAGGCACTCGAGGTCGCACTCTGGACGCCCACAGGCTCTTTTCCGCGCTCGCAGGTCTCCCGCGTGCTGGCGGACGCCGCTCATCCTACGAGCATCGTACGCGTGATGAGCAAGGGCGAAAAGAAGGCCCGCCGTGTCTCCAAGGTCGAAATGCTCGCCGGAGAGGGCTCATGGACCGAGAATATCGCCGAGGATCAGATGCGCTTGTCTGCACCGTCCTTTTTCCAGGTCAACACCAAGGGTGCCGAGATTTTGATCGATCTTGTCATGGAAGCGCTCGACCCGCAGGAAGACGAGCTTGCCGTGGACCTGTACTGCGGTGCCGGCACCTTTACCCTGCCGCTCGCCCGCCGCTGCGACTTTGTCGCTGCCGTCGAGGCCTACGGCCCCGCCGTGCGCGATCTACGCCGTAACCTGGAAATCAACAAGCTTGATAACGTCGACGTCATTGGCGGAGACGCGGTGCGCGAGTTCCCCGACCAGGATGCCGACATCTTGGTGGTCGACCCGCCGCGCGCAGGCCTCGCCCCCGAGGCGATCGGCCTTATCGCCAGCACGAGTGCCGGCGATGTCGCCTATGTGAGCTGCGACCCTGCCACCCTGGCGCGCGATCTCAAGCGCTTTGTCGAGGAAGTCAACTTATCCCACGTCCAGATCACGCCAGTCGACCTGTTCCCACAAACCTTCCACTGCGAGACCGTCGTCCACCTTAGGCGCAACTAGCCACTTAATCATTGCTCAGAAAAATCATTGGGAAATCGAGCGTGGCAAGCGGAGGTCTTCGGGGTATAAGACGGCTAATTGTATGCCGCCTATGAAAGGAACCCTCATGCCCAGCGTTGCCGTTCTCGCCGCCGATGGCTTTGAAACGATTGAATGCCTGACCATGGTCGATGTCATGCGTCGCGGCGGCGTGCGCGCCACGCTCGTCTCGATCATGCCCACGCGCGAGGTCGTAAGCTCGCTGCAGATTCCCGTAACTTGCGATGCGCTCTTTGACGAGATCAACTTTGACGAGTATGACTGCGTCGTGCTGCCCGGCGGTCTGCCCGGCGCTACCAACCTGCGCGCCGACCAGCGCGTCTGCAACGTAGTCTGCGAGTTCGCCGCGACCAAGCATGTTGCCGCCATCTGCGCCGCCCCGTTTATCCTGGGCGAGCTTGACCTGCTCGAGGGACGCCACGCCACGTGCTTCCCCGGCTTTGAGAAGAGTTTCCCCGAGGGCGCCTATACCGGCGACAAGGTCACGCACGACGGCAACATCATCACCGCCAGCGGCATGGCCCAGTCGCTCCCCTTTGCGCTTGAGCTGCTGCGTACGCTCGCCGGCGACAAGGCTGTCGAGAAGGTTGCCGAGGGCATTCAGCTATGATTTTGGCTTCGCAATCACCGCGCCGCATCGAGTTGATGCGCGAAGCGGGCTACGACATCCGCGTCATTCCCGCTGACATCGACGAGACTCCTTTTGATGACGAAACCCCGCTTACGCTTGTCGAGCGCTTAGCTCGCGCTAAGGCTGCCGCCGTTGCCGCCGAGCACGCCGAGCCCAATGAGTTGACCATCGCGGCCGACACCATCGTCACCTTCGATGGCAAGCTTTTGGGCAAGCCGGCAAACGAGGATGAAGCCCGCACCATGCTCCACGAGCTCTCGGGGCGCACGCACCAGGTCGCAACCGGCGTCTGCATCGTTAGAGCCGGAGACGCCACAGCCCCGCACGCCGCCGAGAGCCTGTCGTTTGTCGATGTGACCGACGTGACGTTCTATGAGCTCACCGACGAGCAGATTGAGCACTACGTTGCCTCGGGTGAGCCCATGGATAAGGCAGGCGCCTACGGCATTCAGGGCGTCGGCGGGCGCATGCTCGTGCATGATATTTCGGGCGACTTCTACAACGTGGTGGGCCTGCCCATCGCTCGCGTCGCGCGTGCGATTCAAAAACTATCGTAATTGCATCTGGCGCTGGGTATCCCCCAGCGCCTACAATTTTGGCGTACCGTACGGATCCCGACCGGGCACAAGGCGCGGCGGAAAACCGATAGGAGTTAAACATGGATACACTGCTCGAGGCCTTTGACGTCTGCGATGTCGATGGCTTTTGCTATGGCAACTATACGGACGAGGAGGCCGGCACCGGTTGCACCGTAATCGTGGCACCCGAGGGCGCCACCGTCGGCGTTGACGTTCGCGGCGGTGCTCCAGCATCGCGCGAAACCGACCTGCTGCGACAAGAGAACACCGCCGACAAGGTCCACGCCGTCTGCCTTTCGGGTGGATC
>RPYR01000176.1 GCA_008671285.1 Collinsella aerofaciens
TCGACTCGGATTCCTTGCGGCCTGAACAATCGCAAGTGTCCGGCGAGGGGGCGGCTTTGTAAAGCCGTTTGGCCCCACCCGCATAGCGGGTGGTTTCTGATGCGGCGCGCTGCGCGCCCCGCACAGGCTAAAGCCTGTAAACGAATAAAGCCTCCGCAGCCACACGAGCCGCGGAGGCTTTTCTATACCTTCTATTACGGGCTTACCGTTCCTCGCGTTGCGGCCCGGCTGCCTCGGCTGTCTTTACGCGGTTCTTGTCGATGTACATGTTTTTGTCGGCCTGGGAAAAGAGTTCACGCATGGTAGGCGGCTCGTCAAAATCACTGGAAAGCGCGTAGCCCACCGCATAGCTGATAGGCATGTCGGGGTGGGCCCCGGAATACTCGCTCACGTTCGCACGAACCTGAGCGAGACAGGACTCCACGGCAGCCCGATCGGCATCCCACAGCACCGCGATAAACTCATCGCCGCCGTCGCGGCCCACAAAGCAAGTCTCGGACGCCACGCGCCCCAGCTGCCGGGCAAAAGAACGGATGTATTCGTCACCCTTCTCGTGGCCAAAGGTGTTATTGACCGTATGCAGATTGTTAAGATCGAAGACGCACAGCGCAACGGGCGCTTCAGCGGAAACGGGCTGCTCCTGCCCCAAGATCTCCTCGCACTTGTTCTTGTTGGGCAGTCCCGTGGCTTCGTCGAGATAGACTTTGCTCTGCAGTTCGCGATTGAGCGCGGCAGTTCGCACCGCGCGAACAAGCTCGACCGCAAAGGTCGTCACCAAGCCCATGATGTCGATGATCACCAGGCCCTCGAGATAGTTGAGCGCCGACGCCTTCTCCTGAGAGTAGTCCTCTGCGAGTCGCGTAGCATCGTCGCAAATGCCAAAGAACTCCTCGCTCATGGCGATAATGTCAGTGTTCTCGTAGCCGACTTCGCGCACGCGGACGATCTCGGCGCAAAGCTCATCAAAATAGTTTGCAAGCTCGGTCATCTTTGCCTGATACTCATCGTCGTCGAGACGGACGAGGTTGAGGTCGTCACTTCCGTAACGCAAACCGTTGATGTATGAATCCACGGCTTTGAGCAGGTCATCTTGAGGCTGGCCCGCATCCTCGAGCTTAACGATTCGCTGCGTGGTACCGCGCACCAGACCGGCGTAGTTGACCACGCGCGCCGTGCCCTGGATATCGGAGACGAGCAGCATGACATTGATGAAGAAGAAGATGAGAACTGCCGTGAGCACCATCATGAGCAGGCGCACCGCCTGGCTGGCCTTCTTGGCGACAGAAGTATTCACGAGTTCAATCCCCTAAATGACAAAAGAGTAGGTGGCGCATAGCGTCTTGTAAATCATGCGGGGTCAACTCTACCAGATGATTTTTCTAGGACGGGGGCTATTTTGCACCTCGGCTTGATTCGTTCGCCACGAAATGCGCCTATCTACTACGTTTAACCGATCGCCCTCAACCATGCCAAATTTCGCGAAATAAAAACCGCAGGTAAACGGCTTGCCGATTTTCTGTAAAACCAGGCATGGTCGACCCATACGGTTCAAACGTAGTAGATAGGTCATTTTCGTGGCGCGGCCCCAAAACAGTCTTTTGGGACGGGTGGTATCCTTGGTAGCCCTGTGCTGCAAACGCACCTTAAACGCAAGGAGTCCCATGGATCTTATCGCCCAGCTCGCCCGCGAGCTCAACCTTAAGGCCGCCAACGTCGAGGCGGCCGTCAAGCTCATCGACGAGGGCAACACCATTCCCTTTATCTCGCGCTACCGCAAGGAAGCCACGGGCGGCATGGACGACGTCGCCCTGCGCGCCCTCGACGAGCGCCTGTCTTACCTGCGCAATCTTGAGCAGCGTAAAGAGGACGTCATTCTGCTTATCGACGCCCAGGGCAAACTCACGCCCGAACTCGAGCAGCAGATTTGCGAGGCCACGCAGCTCCAGCGTGTCGAGGACCTCTACAAGCCCTACCGCAAAAAGCGCATGACCCGCGCGCAGAAGGCCCGCGAGGCAGGCTTGGAGCCGCTCGCCAACATGATCATCATGCAGGCATCCGCCAAGGGCAGCGCACTCGACGCCGCCGCGGCATACGTCAACGAGGAGGCCGGCTTCAACACGCCCGAGAAGGCGCTCGCCGGCGCCGCCGACATCGTGGCCGAGACGGTAGCCGAGGACCCGGAGAACGTCGCCGACCTGCGCTCCTTTACGCAAAACACTGCCGATATCGTCGTCGAGGCCACCGACCCCGCCGAGAAGACCCCCTACGAGCCGTACTACAGCTATGACGAACCGCTGCGCCGTATACCCAATCACCGCGTGCTGGCTATCGACCGCGGTGAGCGCGAGGGCAAGCTCCGCGTGCGCGTGAACGTCGACGGCGCCGCCGCCACGGCGCGCCTCGGCAGTCGTTGGCCCCGACGCCAGGGCGTCTTCGCGCCCGTTTTCGATGCCGCCATCGCCGACGGCTACAAGCGCCTCATGGCCCCCTCGCTAGAGCGCGAGGCCCGCGCCAAACTCACCGTTCGCGCCCAGACCGAGGCCATCAACGTCTTTGCCAAGAATCTCGAGGGCCTGCTCTCGGCACGCCCCGTGCGCGGCGCCCGCGTGCTCGCACTCGATCCGGGCTACCGCACCGGCTGCAAGGTCGCCGTCATGGACGAGACCGGCAAGCTGCTCGACCACGGCGTGGTCTACCCCACCAAGCCGCGCCACGACGTCGCCGGCACCAAGCGCGAGCTCGCCCGCCTCGTCA
>RPYR01000252.1 GCA_008671285.1 Collinsella aerofaciens
ATCATGTACCTCGTAACATTTTGACATGGAGTTATAATTAAAAATGTAGTAATAGTAATAGAGGGTGATGCGCGGGTCGCCGAGGGCGAGCAGGACCTTGGAGGAGAAGATGAGGCCGCGTGTCTTGTTGAGGTTGGCCATCATGCGAGCGGGATCCAGCTGCAGGCCGTCGATAACGCGGATGAGGCACAGGAACATGTGGTCGAGGGCGATGAAGCTATCGGCCTGGGCGACGCGCGCGGCCGAGCAGTGCGACATGTCCCGCTCGCGCAACCGGGCGACGGTATCGAAGGCAACCTGGGCGTTGGACATCACGACGCGCGACAGACCGCAGACTTTCTCCATGGTGAGGGGGTTGCGCTGGTGCGGCATGGCGGAGCTGCCCTTTTGGCCCTTCCTGAACGGCTCCTCGGCCTCGAGCGTATCGGTCTTCTGTAGATTGCGAACCTCGGTAGCGATGCGCTCACAGGTGGCCGCTGTAGTGGCAAGCACGCCGGCAAGGTAGGCGTGGTGATCGCGGCTGATGACCTGCGTGGACAGGGGATCGTGGACCAGGCCCAGGTGCTCGCAGACGTACTCCTCGACGAACGGCTCGATGGAGCTGTACGTGCCGACAGCGCCCGAGATAGCACCGAAGGCAACATTCTTGCGGGCGTCCTCAAGACGATCCAGATCGCGCTTGAGCTCCCAGGCCCAAGAGCCAAACTTCATGCCGAAGGTCATCGGCTCGGCGTGGATGCCATGAGTGCGGCCGACACAGAGCGTGTTGCGCTCCTCAAAGGCGCGACGCTTGCAAATCTCGCCGAGCTTCTTGACGTCCTCGATGATCAGGTCGCAGGCCTGGGTGAGCTGGTAGCACAGGGCCGTGTCGCCCAGATCGGAGCTGGTCATGCCATAGTGAACCCAGCGGCTGGGCTTGGGGTCGCCCTCGGGAACATCGGCATCGATGTACTCCTTCATGTTGGTCAGGAAGGCAATGACGTCGTGGCGCGTGACTTCCTCGATCTCATCGACCTTCGCCTTCTCAAAGTTGGCATGGTCGCGGATCCACTGGGCCTCGTCTTTGGAAATACCGATCTTGCCGAGCTCCGCCTGGGCCTCGCAGGCCAAGACCTCGATCTCCTGCCAAATGGCGTACTTGTTCTCGAGGGAGAAAATGTGTCCCATCTCCGGGCGGGTATAGCGATCGATCATAGCGGCTCCCTTTTGGTTATTGGCACGTTGGTCGTAACCCATCCATTGTACCGTGCGCAGGTGCAAGTATGGGCAGCAGGCATTAACCTAACATTTTGGAATTGGAGCGAGCAACGGGACGTCTGCGCATTTGCTTCGCAAATCCGCGCCGGCTTCAGGCGAGCCCCTCAGCCTCACGAAGCCGCGGGGGAAGACTTTGTTGAATTGGCCGTCCCCATGTCTCCCGCACTCGATGGAGCGGGCAACGGGACATCCGCGTATTTGCTTCGCAAATCCGCACCGGCTTCAGGCGCCTGTCGGCGCCTTCGCCTGCTCGCTACAAACGCTTCGCGTTTGCTTTACGCTCGCACCCTGTCGGGTTCGAGTCCCGGCACTTTATTGAAAAAGGCACGGTAATGAAACGTTACCGTGCCTGAAATTCGAATGGAGCGGGCAACGGGACTCGAACCCGCGAGTGTCAGCTTGGGAAGCTGATGCCTTACCGCTTGGCGATGCCCGCTTGTGTGTTGGCTAGTATAACGCGGTTGTCTTGTTCGATACAAGGGTGGCGATGCTTGTTTTAGCTGTGGAGATTCGTTTGAAAATCGCGTCAATTGTGGAGATGAGGACCTTTGGCCTCCTGTTCTCCCTATCTTCTACCTGCACTTTTGCTTGATTGTTGTATTTGAGCTCAATTTGTCAGGAATTGGGCAAGCTTTTGGTCAGGCTCCGGTACTTACCCGCATGAACCTCGGGGGTAGCCTCATCCTACGCGTCGCAGCTCCCCGTGCGACGCACGAGGGATAAGGAGCAGCCATGTCCAACGCACCCACGCACTCTGTCCACAGCGCAATCGCAACAGGTCCGCTGCTCCTGCTCCTCTTCATGCTTTTCGGCTGCCTGGCACCGGGAGCCGCATTTGCCGTCGATGGCTACGACCAGCTCGGCTTCCGCACTATTAGCGATGATTGTGGGCCCTTCTTCATCGGCAAGTATGAAGCTCAAGACACCTCGATTGCCTACTGCATGAACCAGGAGCGCCCCGGTCCCACCAAACCGGGCGGCCCATGGCTCAACTTTGATCAAGGCTGGGTGTGGCTCGACGACGAGTTCGCGGCAATCGTTTGTCACGGATATCCTACCGCCACGTCGTTTGGCGGCTACCATCTTTCACCCGATCGCGCCCGCGCCGCAACCCAGCTTGCCGTATGGATGCTCAACGGCACTACCCATGTCGACGGCACCTACTCCTACACGACCGCTCAGGGCAAAACCAAGAGTGGGCACTTTACCGCCGACAATGAAGTCGTGGCGGCTGCGCGGTGGCTCCACGACAGCGCAAAATCAGGAAGCATCAAAGCCGCCCCGCACCGCGCGCGGCGCTATCTAGGAGCCGTATCGGGCGGCAGCAGACGTCAAGACATGCTCTATGTACTGCCGGCGGTCTCTGTTTCCTTCCAAAAGCAGTCTGCAAACGCCGCCATTACCAGTGGAAACAATACTTATCAGTTTGATGGGGCAACATTCGATATTTTTGAGAGCGCCAGCGACGCGCGTGTCGGCACCATCAAGATGGACAGCAACGGTCGAGCGCAAGCAACACTTCTGCCCAACACGGCATACTACCTAGTTGAAACGAAGGCGCCGGCCGGCTATGTCCCCCGCCACGATCGTATTGTCTTTACCACGGAGAATGACGGCGGGCGGGTCGCCATTGATGAACAGCCCGGCACCATCAACCTGCGTATCGTAAAACTCGATGCCGCGACGAATGCCGGCCCCCAGGTGGGATCTTCACTCGCAGGAGCAGAGTTCACGTGTGTGTCGCAATCAACCCCTGGATGGGCACAAATCCTCACGACCGACGAAAGCGGTCGGGCCACCCTCGCCGATGTCCCCTTAGGAACCTTTACCATCTACGAATCAAAAGCCCCCGAGGGCTACCTGCCATCCAACGACAGCTGGACCTATACCGTTGGAGCCGACCAGCTCGGCGATTCAGGCGTGATCGAGATCGAATCTCGCGTTTCCGATATCCCCATTGCGTTTAACCTTGAGATTTCCAAATTCAAGGATTACGGCAATAGCGACCGATCCGGCCTGGAGCAGCCGGCGGGTGGTGTTGTCTTTGAGGTTGTCAGCAACAGCTCTCAGCAGGTTGTTGGCACACTGACCACAAACATCTATGGCTTTGCCTCCACCAAAGACCAGCCCGAAGCATGGTTCGGCACAGGTAAGCGACCCGCCGGTGTCCACGGAGCCGTCCCATACGACCGTGCCGGCTACACGGTTCGCGAGGTTCCGGAAACCGTCCCCGAGGGTTTTAAACGTGCAGGGGAATGGACCGTCGGGGCCAATCAGATTTCCAACGGCGCCGAGCTTCAATATATCGTGGACAACCACGCTCTGTCGACGCATCTCCAGATTGTAAAACGCGATGCCCAAACAGGCGCTTCTGTTCCACTAGCCGGATTCACCTTCCAACTACTCGACAGCAATCACGAATCTGTCTCACAAACTTGCTGGTATCCAACACATAACGTAATGGACACCTTTACGACTGACGCGACCGGGACCGTCACACTGCCCGAATCGCTCGTGCCGGGCACCTATTATGTACGCGAAACCTCGGCCAAAGAGCCCTATCTTGTCGGCGAGGAGATCGAGGTAAACATACCCGCCGACATGAACCTAACGCCCGTTGCAATCGCCTCGTATTATGACCACGCCGCGACCGGAAACATCAGGATCGTTAAAACCGATGCCATAGACGGCAGCAGCCTCGCGGGCGCCGTCTTTGAGATCCGTGCCTCGAGTGATATCGTGCGCCCCGACGGTAGCATTGCCGCGCTCGACGGTGAGACTGTCGCTACCATCACGACGGATGAAACTGGAGAAGCACGCGCGGACAACCTCCCGCTGGGACTTGGCACCGCACGCTACGAGGTTGTCGAGACTCAAGCGCCGGCAGGCTTCTTGCTCGATCGGACAACCCATATTGTCGACCTTACTTATGCCGACCAGAAAACACCCGTTGTAGAAGCACGGCTTAACGTATCCGACGATTACACCAAGGTTGATATCTCCAAGGTCGATGCAAGCGGTGAGCAGGAAGTGGAAGGCGCACAACTCACCTTATATGGTCCCGATAAAACCGAAATAGACTCCTGGACCTCATCCGACAAGCCACACCGCGTCGAACATCTTGCACCCGGCACCTACTCGTTGCGCGAAATGATGTCTCCGCGGACCTATGACCTTGCCGAGGAAATAACGTTTGAAATAAAGGATACGGGAGAAGTCCAATCCGTCGCGATGAAGGATGCGCCCATCGAGATCAAGGGACAGGTCGACAAGCGTCAGGAACTTGTCCAACCTATCGAAAAGGGCCTGTTGGCTAACGGCGATGGTAAAAATCGCGCCGCGACGCAAACTAATACGGATGGACTTTTCTCCTATACCATCGACGCTCGAAACGATTCCGCTACTTGGGTTGATGAGTTTACGATTACCGATGATCTTGAGTGCGCCAAAGACGGCACGGCGAGATTCATCTCAATCGAAACCCCCGTCGCCATCGGCGACCTCAACGGTCTGTGCAACGTGTGGTATCGCACGACGCCGTTGGACTCGACAGACGTCGATGAGCCGGCGAACGCGACACTTGACGATGGACACGAAAATCCTTGGCTTGAGTCCGACGAAGTAAAAGAGAGCCTTGGTGAGGACTGCCGCCTCGTCGATTACGACGGCTGGCGCCTCTGGAAGGCGGATGTCTCGACCACGGAATCCACCACACTCGAGGCGGAAGAGCTCGACCTTGCATCCAATACCGTCGTAACAGGCATTCGAATTGAATACGGTGCGGTAGCCGCCGACTTTACGACTCGACGCGATGCGGATTCTTGGACCCGCGATGATCTCAAAGATGAGCACGACGACCTTGACGATGCCAAAGCAATCCTTGGCACAGACGCTCGGGGCGCAGTCGTACACATGCAGGCAACGTCGGCTTATACGCCCCAAACCGCACTCACCAACAGCGCGCGCGTCGATCTTTGCCGCAACGGTGGCGGCGATAAACTTGAGTCACATGACGAGGACAGCGTCATTCAACGCTGTACCCTACCGCAGGACCTACCGGCAACAGGATCAGTTCCCATCGCCGCTTGCATCACCGCGCTCCTGACCTCGGGTGCCGCAGCCCTATGGTTCGCTCGCCTTAGGTCGATCCCAAAGAAGCGCTAGCGCGATGAAAAAGCGGGCGAGCCAGTCCCCTGGCTCGCCCGCTTTCAATCATTTAAATCGCCGCATCTACTCTGCAGACGAAGATCCACCATCAACGATTGCCTGCTCGGACTCAGGAATCCCATCGGCACCCGTACTCTGTTCTTGCTCCACCTCTTCGCTGATTGCGGAGGCGGGGGTCGAGCCCTTTGCACCCACGATGTAGGCAGCCCCAAATCCTAACGCAATGGCAATCAAGGTCAAAATCACGTAGACAGGCCAATGGCGCTTAATATACGAAAACACGTTGACTCCTTAGAGCTCCGTCTACGAACGGCGGATAACCTCGGTCACGACCTCGGATACCGTAGCAATGTTCGTCGGGTTGACATTGTGGGGCAGGTCGTCCTCGGTACGAGCGCAAGCCAGACGCGTGCCGTCCACGCCGGCGATGGTAAGGGCTCGGCGGCTCGCCTCGAGCGCAGCATAGGCATCGGTCTTGGCATAGGGCATCTCGAGCGCGCCACAATCGACATGGAACGACTTGCAGACCTTGCTGACCAGGTTCATGATGCGGCGATCGCCCTTGAGCAGTTGTTGTTCGCCCTCGACCGTCACCACCGAAAGCCTACCGGCGCCGACGGATTCAAGATTGATAAAGAATACGCCGCGGAGCTTATCGCGATGCGAAGCCAAGAAGGCCTTCATGCCAGCGCCATCACAATCCGAGGCGCCCGTTGCCACAAACCAGATATCGTGACCGAGCAGCTCATCATCGCCCATAGAGGCGACAGCCGAGAGCATATCTTCGGAAGAAGCGCCATCGGAAGACGTAGCGCCACCCTTCCAGCCATCGTTATCGTCCTCGAAGTTATCCCACGAACCGATACCGCGACCGGACTTCTTGGCATCGTAATCGTCTTCGACGCCCAGCCAGTCACTCATGCTGTCCTGCTCGTTTTTCTTTTTACGGCCGAACAGACCACCCAGGCCGCGCTTACGAGACTTGGGTGCCGCCGGGGCGGGAGCCGAAATGGTCTCGATCGGCTGTGCGCCCGACGCAACGGGCATAGGAGGCGCAACGGGTGCCGATGTGGGTTCGGGGCCCTGGGCAGTAGCAAAGGGATCGTTGACCTGTGCGGAGGGGTCGGGAAGGTCGAACAGCGACGTGCGAGACGCAACGTTTGCCTGCTTCATAGACGGCAGCGACGGATCGGGGACCGAAGCCAGCGGAGACGAGGAAGGTGCAGGCGACGGTGCCGACGCCGGATCGGGAACATTCATCTGCGGGCGCGGCGATGCCTGGGAGGAAATCTGGGCCATAAGGGAATCGACCGTTTCGTCCTGGGTGGGAGCGACATTGGCAACCGTGGCACCGGAACCACTCGGGGTCGGCATGGTGAAAATCTGCGTGGAATAAGGCCTCGACTCATCCGTCTCGGGAGTCTCGGAAACCGCAGGCACTTCCTCCTGCTCGACCTCGGTCGAATCATCTTGCTCGGCTGCCGCGTATTGCTCTTCGTCAGAGTTGGCCTCGACGGGCTCGTCCTCGGCGGCATCTTGGATTTCGGCAGCATCAACAGGCTCGTCATCGTCTGCCGCGTCGCCCTGCTCATCGGAAACAGGAAGGGGCTCGGCAATCGCGGTGCCCTGTTTTTCAAACGTTATCGTGGAATCGAACTGCGCGGCATCAAACGACATGGTGCTATCGACGTGCTGCTGAGCCTCGAAAGACGTCGTCGCTTCAACAACATCCGCGGACGCCGGTTGCTGGGACTCAAAGGACGTTGTAGCTTCGGCGGCTTCGACGGGCGCGGACTGCATAGCCTCGTTCTGCTCGAACTCTTGCGCCGCGAGCTCACGTGCCGCCTCGGCTGCCTGCTGCTGAGCGATAGCCTCCTGCTCGGCAGCCTCGCGTGCGGCAGCGCGCTTCTCCTCGAAATCGTCGACAAATTTCTTGCCCTTTGCAAACGCACCCTTAAAGAAGTTGGAAGCGCTGGCGCCAATCGACGAGAACGCGGATGCAATGTCGGCATGCGGCGTTGCCGCGGGAATCTCGGCCGAGAAATCAGTATCGCTCTCGTAAGACACGCGCCTCGGCTGTTCAACGTAATCGTCGTCAGACTCGTCCGCAACGTCTTGCGCCGGCGCGGCGGGAGCCAAAATGTCCAGTCCTGCCGCGGGATCGAACGCGGACACCGCCTCGGGCTCGGCAACGGCAGAGGTAACCGCGGCAGACTCATCATCCGCAGCGACAACGGGCGCAGGCGCAGCCACGACGGGGGCAGGCTCGGGCTCAAACGTCGGCTCCTCGCCCTCCTCGTAATCGAGCGTGCAGGACTCGGGAAGCATTCCGAGCGCACGGATGGCATCCGAACCAAAGCGGATGTTGCCGGCGGCATTGCGATAGAGCTTGGGCTCGGGCTCAGCCGCGGCAGGCTCCTCCGCCGGCTCAGCAGCGGGAACCTCGTCATTGAACTCTTCGGCCTGGACAGCCTGATTCTGATCCTCGGGCACGATGGCGCCAATCAGCGTCTCGTCGGCAGACGCACCCTCAAAGCCCTCGAGCTGCTCGTCGAAAGCCTCATCCTGTTCGGGCTCGGCCTGAGCGTCGGGAGCAATCGGCTGACCGAACTCGTCCTCGGCGTAGGTAGGCTCTTCATACTCGATGGTGTTGCCGTAGTCGTTTTGCTGCTGGGCCGCGGCATACTCCGCCGCTGCGCGCGCCATTTCCTCGGCACGACGCTTCTGCTCCCCGAAATAGGTATCGAACGGAACATCGTCGGGAAACTCGTTTTCGCCCTGGAAGGGAGCAACGTTGTCCATAACGCCGAGCATAGCGGCGACAGAGGACTTGTTGCACACCGCGCCGGACGTATAGGGAAGAATATGGCGGTTAGAGATGATGTTTGCCGCGTTGGCAAGTGCAACGAGGGAAGCGAGGATCGCGACAATCCACAGCAGAACCTTGAGCGCGCCGGGGAGCGGCAGGATACGCAGGATGGCAACGGCAGCGGGGGCAACCGTGGCAACGGGCAACAGCTTGGCGATGAGCGCACGATACGAAGCATAGGGCTCGCGGGCGAGCAGCTCAGCACGGGGAGAGTCGTAGTGTGCGACAACGACCACCGGGCGGTTGCGCGGAGACGCGAGCGGGCCCGAGGCCTTGTGGTAGGCGATGACATTTTGGCTCACGCCCGTCTTGCCCAGGCGCGAAACCACGGGGTGGCCCGTGCGCTCGAGCACGTAAAGAACGGCGCCGACAACGGCCAGCAAGGTGCCGACCAAGCCGATACCGCCGCCGATGCCCATCAGCAGGGCGCCGGCAAACGCAAGAATACCGGTAACGGCAAATGCCAACCTACCGGGCGCCGGGGCATTGAACTCCTGAACCTCGGGATCAAAGCCGTGGTTGCGGAAGATCTGAGCGATATCCTCGGCAGCCAAGCGCTCTTCTTCGCTGCATGCCGGCGTAATGCCGGTGTTCTGCAGCAGGTGGTTAATATAGTTCTGGGTGTTCGCCATGTGCGCTCCACATCCATAATCCGACAAATAGGCCCAATGCATGCACATTAGAACCGTATATAGTCGAAAGTATACCCCGAGCGAGCGCAAACGACCGAATTCGGGCCATCTTAACGCCCCGAGCGGACAAGGATATAGCCTAATCTCCATATCGGACTAAAATCATGGCAGCAAACCACCTTCTCATGCGAGGAC
>RPYR01000132.1 GCA_008671285.1 Collinsella aerofaciens
GGGCTCGACAAGAAGTATGACGGCGGTAGCACCGAGCGCCGAATAAGAAAGGCCCCATAGGGAATTGTCCTCATTTACGAGCAATTGATTCGTAATCCATGCAGCTACCATGCAGAGCGGGATGAGGAGCGTCGCGCACCAAAAGACGCGGGCAATGGGCGGCTTTTCATTGTGTTTGATTGAAAAATACACGCGCACGACGACGGTGGCCACGATAAGGACGGCGATGAATATGGGCAGATTGGCCATGTCGCTCGAAGTGATTTCAAGGGGGATATCTTCGGTCATGGACGTTCCTCTGTTACAGCAAATTAAGTTCAGTAGTAGATTACTGTAACCTTTCCACGGCATTTCGAGAAACAAAGCACCCGATACGCAAAGCTAAAGGTCTGCGAATCTTGTATTACGAACATCTGTGCGCGTCGAGTGCGCTAAACTCATCGACAGTATGATTCGATGCAATAGGAGGCAAGGAGCTTCCATGTCTGATTCTTCTATCGTTATTCGCGGCGCTCGTGAGCACAACCTCCGTGATATCGATGTTTCCATTCCGCGTGACCAACTCGTGGTCATTACCGGTCTTTCTGGCTCGGGCAAGAGTTCGCTGGCATTTGACACTATCTATGCCGAGGGCCAGCGTCGATACGTCGAGAGCCTTTCGAGCTATGCGCGCCAGTTCTTGGGCCAGATGGACAAACCCGACTTGGATTCAATCGACGGCCTTTCGCCGGCGGTGTCGATCGACCAAAAGACGACGTCTAAAAACCCTCGCTCGACGGTTGGCACCGTAACCGAGATTTATGACTATCTGCGCCTGCTGTTCGCCCGTGTGGGCACCCCGCACTGTCCCGAATGCGGCCGCGTCATTGAGCGTCAGACGACCGACCAGGTTGCCGACAAGGTCTTGGCGGCGGGGGAGGGCCGCCGCGCGTTTGTGCTGGCACCGGTGGTGCGCGGGCGAAAAGGCGAGTACACCAAACTGTTTGAGGACCTTCGCGCCGAGGGCTTTAGCCGCGTGCGTGTCGACGGTGAAGTGCGCTCGCTCGACGATCCGATCGATCTGGACAAGAAGTTCAAGCACGATATCGAGGTCGTAGTCGATCGCATCGTGATCCGTGAGAACTCTCTGGGCCGTATCGCCGAGTCTGTTGAGCAGGCGACCGCGCTGGCTCACGGCAATGTAAACGTGTACATGCTGCCCGATCGTGATGCTCCCGAGGGGACCGAGGGCGAGCTGCTGGAGTATTCGTTGGCCTTGGCGTGCCCGGAGCATGGTCACTCCATTGACGATCTTCAGCCGCGTGATTTTTCGTTCAACGCTCCCTATGGCGCATGTCCTGAGTGCGACGGCCTGGGCTTTAAGAAAACCGTTGATGCCGAGGCGTTGATCGAGGACCCCTCGAAGTCCATTGCCGACGGAGTCTTTGGTAGCCTGTTTGGCAACTCGAACTACTATCCGCAGATTTTTGCTGCGGTCTGCAAACACTTTAAGGTGAGCACCGATACGCCGTGGGAGGACTTGCCCCCTCGCGTGCGTCGTGCATTCTTGGATGGCCTGGGCGATACGAAGATCTCGGTCGACTACCAAAAGCTCGACGGACGTCGCAGCCAGTGGGATACCAAGTTTTCGGGCGTTCGCAACATCCTGTACGAACGCTATACCGAGACGACGAACGAGAACACCAAGGCGCGCCTGGAGAAGTACATTCGCGAGGAGCCGTGCTCGAGCTGCCACGGCGCTCGTTTGCGCCCTGAGATGCTCGCCGTCACCGTGGGCGGCAAGTCCATTTACGAAGTTTGTTGCCTGTCGTGCCGTGAATCGCTCGAGTTTTTTGAGGGCCTGGAACTCACCGAGCGCCAACAGTTTATCGGCGGCCGTATCGTCAAGGAAATTCTGGAGCGCCTGCGTTTTCTGGTCGATGTTGGACTCGACTATCTGACACTCGATCGCGCCTCGGCGACGCTTTCCGGTGGCGAGGCACAGCGTATTCGCTTGGCAACGCAGATCGGCGCGGGTCTCATGGGCGTGCTCTATATTCTGGACGAGCCCTCGATCGGTCTTCATCAGCGTGACAACGAGCGCCTGATCAAGACGCTCGAGCGCCTGCGCGATATCGGCAATACCGTTATCGTTGTCGAACACGACGAGGATACAATCCGTGCCGCCGACTACGTGATCGACATGGGGCCCGGCGCCGGTGTCAACGGCGGACACGTAGTCGCGGCGGGAACGCCTGCTGATATCATGGCGTGTCCTGAGTCGATGACGGGCGCTTATCTGACCGGCAAACGAATGATTCGGGTGCCTGATGAACGGCGCAAGCCCGGTCGCGGCTGCCTTAAAATTACGGGCGCTCGAGCCAACAACCTCAAAAACGTTACCGCCAAGATCGAGTTTGGTACGCTTACGGTTGTTACCGGCGTGTCGGGATCGGGCAAGAGCTCCCTGGTTACCGACACCATTGCGCCTGCCCTTACGAATGCTATTCACCGTTCGACGCGCCCTGTGGGTCCGTATAAAAAAATCGAGGGCATCGAGTGTATCGATAAGGTTATCGATATCGACCAGTCGCCGATTGGCCGCACGCCGCGTTCCAACCCTGCTACCTATATCGGCCTGTGGGATGATCTTCGCGCGCTGTTTGCGAGTACGCCGGAGTCGAAGGCGCGCGGCTACTCGCCGGGTCGTTTCTCCTTTAATGTGAGTGGCGGGCGCTGCGAGGCGTGCAAGGGCGACGGGCAGATCAAGATCGAGATGCACTTCCTTCCCGATATCTACGTTCCCTGCGAAGTTTGCGCCGGTAAACGCTACAACCGCGAGACACTCGAGGTCACCTACCGTGGCAAGACCATCTCGGACGTGCTCGACATGAGCGTCACCGAGGCGCTGGCCTTCTTTGGGAATATCCCGCAGATTAAGCGCAAGCTCCAGACGCTGTACGATGTAGGCTTAGGCTACGTGAGCCTGGGCCAGCCCGCCACGACGCTCTCGGGCGGCGAGGCGCAGCGTGTGAAGCTCGCCAAGGAGCTTCATCGACGCCAGACGGGCAAGACGTTCTATATTTTGGACGAGCCGACGACCGGTCTTCATTTTGAGGACGTCCGCCAGCTGCTCGATGTGCTGCAGCGCTTGGTCGATGCGGGCAACACGGTGCTGGTGATTGAGCACAACCTTGATGTCATCAAGGTTGCCGACCGCCTGATCGATATGGGTCCCGAGGGCGGTAACGGCGGCGGAACCGTCGTGGTTTCGGGCACACCGGAGCAGGTTGCGGACTGTCCGCAGAGTTATACGGGCAAGTTTTTGGCGCCGTTGCTCAGGCGTGACCGGGAGCGTCAGGCTCAACTTGATGCTCAATAAATAGGCGATTCAGTTTATGGGCGCCATCGACTCCTTGTGATTCGATGGCGCTTGCTGTGCCGAAGTGACGTATGCAGCCGAATTGGACATATACTTAATCCTTGCGTCCGAATGCGAGAGAAAGGATATGTCATGGCAAAGGCTGTAAAGACGCCAAAAACCAATGCGATGCGCGAGCTGGAAAGTGCCGGCATTTCCTATGTTCTACATACGTACGAAGACGATGGTGATGAGTCGGTGGGCCTGGGGGTCGCGATTTCGGAGCAGCTTGGCGAGGAGCCCGGTCAAGGATTTAAGACTTTGGTCTGCGTGACGCCGTCCAACGACTATGTCGTGTGCTGTATCCCTGTTGCCGACGAGCTCGATCTAAAGTCCGCCGCGCGTGCCGCGGGGGAGAAGTCCTTGGCCATGATGCATGTGAAGGATTTGCTTGCGGCGACTGGCTACGTTCGCGGCGGCTGCAGCCCGGTCGGTATGAAAAAACGCTACCGGACGCTCATTGACGAGACATGCGTCCTTTGGGATACCATTTTTATTTCGGGAGGCAAGCGTGGTTATCAGCTCGAGCTTGCACCCGATGATTTAATTGCATTTTGCGGGGCGACGGTTGCCGCGATTACGAGAGAGGACTGAGCGATGCCGCAGGAAGAATTGAAGTGCGGAGCTCATTTCGCAAAAGAATCTGCGCCTCAGACACCCACATCCGAAGTTTCTTCGTCGCGAGATGACACTGACGACATGGGCTCGTCGGACTACTCCACGGTTGGTCGTTCCGCCGGGCTTATGACCATTCTGACTATCGTGTCTCGCGTCACCGGTTTTATCCGCACGTGGGCAATGGCGGCCGCTATCGGCATGTCGCTACTCTCGTCCTCCTATCAGGTCGCCAACAACCTGCCCAATATGCTCTACGAACTCGTGATGGGTGGCATGCTCGTGACGGCGTTTTTGCCCGTGTACATGGGCGTGAGGCGTGAGCAGGGTCGCGAGGCCTCGAACGAGTACGTGGGCAACCTGCTTGGCATTCTGCTTTTGGTGCTGGGTGGCATTTCGTTGCTGGGGACCGTGTTCGCCCCGGGCTTTATCTGGACGCAATCGTTCCTTTCGGGTGACGGCGGCAGCATGGATACCGCTGCGTTCATGTTCCGTTTCTTTGCCATCCAGATTCTCTTTTATGGTTTGGGCTCGGTGTTCTCGGGCGTTCTCAACGCGCACCGCGACTACTTCTGGTCGACGTTTGCCCCGGTCCTCAACAATGTGATCGTCATTGCGAGCTTTATGGGTTTTGCGCCCGTGTCCGCACAGTTTGGCGAACGTGCCGGCATCATCTTGATTGCGGCCGGTACGACCCTCGGTGTCTTTGTTCAGATGGCATGTCAGATTCCCGCGCTTGGCAAGCACGGCGTGCATCCCCATATCCATATCGACTTTAAGGACCCCGCGCTGCGCCAGACGATTGCGCTCGGTATCCCGACGCTGCTCGCCACGGTGTGCATGTTTGTCTCGACTTCTATCACCAACGCTGCCGCGCTGGTGGTCCAGCCCGAGACGGGTCCTTCCGTCATCGCCTATGCGCGCCTGTGGTACACGCTGCCCTACGCGCTGATTGCCGCCTCGCTTTCGACGGCGCTCTATACCGAGCTCTCTCATGACGCACAGGAGAAGGATTACGACAGCGTTCGCACGGGCATTTCGCGTGGCGTCGCCCAGATGCTGTTCTTCCTGATTCCGTTCGCACTGTACCTGATTGTCTTCGCACGTCCGCTCAACATGATTTACTGTGCCGGCAAGTTCGATGAATCCGGCGTGGCGCTGGTGTCCGAGTACCTTGTCTACCTGGCGCTCTCGCTGCCGCTCTACGGCGTGGTCGTGTTGATGCAGAAGAGCTTCTCTGCCTTGCTCGACATGAAGCCCTATAGCCGCTATTGCCTGTATTCCGCCATCGGCCAGGCTGGCTCGGTTCTGCTGTTTGGCGTTGTGCTGGGCTTCGGTATGCCGGCAATCGCGCTTTCGTATGTTGTCGACTACGTGATCTTGGTCGGCTGTTCGCTGTGGTGGCTGCGTCGTCGCCTGCGTGGCCTTCAGGTCAAATCTATCCTGCATGGCGGTTTCTTTGGCCTTTTGCTCGGCGGCCTAGGGGCTGCCGCAGGCGCCGGCGTCATGTGGGCGCTTGAACACTTTGTCGGGGTACTTGGCGGCTCGATTCTGATTACTCTTTGCTATGTTTGCGTTGCGGGTGTCGTCTCGCTTGCTGTTACCTTTGGCCTTGCCGTCGTTCTTAAGATGCCCGAGGTCTCGGCGCTGCTTCGTCGCAAGTAGGTGCGTGTGGCCGGTCACGACAACATTCCAACACTCGCCGAGCAGGTTTCGCGCGTTCCCACGCAGCCCGGATGTTACCTTTGGAAAGATGCCAAGGGCGATGTCATCTACGTTGGCAAGGCGAAAAACCTGCGTTCCCGTATGCGCCAGTACGTGACGCTGCAGGATGAGCGCCAAAAAATACCGCTCATGATGCAATTGGTTGCGAGCTTTGACTACATCGTTGTCGAAACCGAGCATGAGGCGCTTGTACTCGCGCGCAACCTGCTTGGCCAGTACCATCCGTACTTTAACGTCGACCTCAAGGATGACAAGAGCTACCCCTTTATCGCCATTACAAAGGGCGACCTGTATCCCGCTATCAAATACACGCGCGAGCGTCATAAGCCGGGAACGCGTTATTTTGGTCCCTATACCGATAGCCGCGCGGCGCGTGAGACCATTGACACGCTGCGCAAGGTGATCCCGATCTGCTCGGCTTCTTGTGCGGAGTGGCGTCGTTGTCGCCGTATCGTCGAGTCCCACAAGGGCGAGGAAGACATCGTCAATATGATTTGCGCGCAAAACGGGCGTCCCTGCTTCGACTACCATGTCGGGCGCGGCCCAGGTGCGTGTGTCGGCGCGATTTCTCCTACGGACTATGCCAAGAACGTCAAGCGTGTCGAGCGCTTTTTGTCGGGCCATCGCAAGGATGTCGTCGATGAGCTGACCTCCGAGATGACGGATGCCGCCGAGGCGCTCGACTTTGAGCGCGCGGCACGCGTCAAACGTCGTTTGGAGGTCATCAGGGGTCTGGACGACCGTCAGCAAGTCGTTTTTCCCTCCAGTGTCGATATCGATGTCATCGGTTTCTATCGCGAGGAGACCATCTCCGCCGCTTGCGTCTTTGTCGTGCGTGAGGGTCGAACGGTTCGAACCTGCGAGTTTATTCTCGATAAGGGTTTGGATGTCGACGAAGAGGAACTTCAATCGGGCTTTCTTAAGCGCTATTACGACGAGACGGCTGATATTCCAGCTGAGATAAACCTCTCTGTCGAGCTTGAGGATGCGGAGGCGCTGGGGGAGTGGCTTGCAGGCAAGCGCGAGCGTTCCTGCCATCTCCATAGGCCGCAGCGTGGCGAAAAGCACCGTTTGCTCGATATGGCATCCAAAAATGCGCGCCATGCCCTCATGCGCTACATGATGCGAACGGGGTACGCTGACGACCGCACCAATCAAGCGCTCCTGGAGCTCGAAAGCGCGCTGGCGCTGCCGGCGCCGCCGATGCGTATCGAGTGCTTCGATATCTCGACGCTGCATGGAACCTTTACGGTCGCCTCGATGGTGGTGTTTACCAACGGACGCGCCGACAAGAGCCAGTACCGTCGTTTTAAAATTCAGGCCGAATTGGACGAGGCAAACGACTTCGTGTCGATGTCCGAGGTTTTGGGACGACGCTATGCTCCCGAGCGCATGGCCGACGAGCGCTTTGGCTCGCGCCCCTATTTGCTCGTTGTCGATGGCGGTAATCCGCAATTGACCGCTGCGATCAAGCAACTTGAGGCTCTTGGGCTCGATATACCAGTTTGTGGCTTGGCGAAGGCCGACGAGGAAGTTTTTGTGCCTTGGGACGAGACTCCTGTCGTGCTGCCGACCGGGTCTTCTTCGCTCTATCTAATTAAACAGGTACGCGATGAGTCCCACCGATTTGCCATCACGTTCCACCGTGAGTTGCGCGATAAAGCCATGACGGTTTCGGTGCTCGATGACGTTCCAGGCGTGGGACCCACCAGAAAACGTGCCCTTATGCGCCATTTTGGCTCGATGAAGCGTTTGCGCGCGGCGAGCGAGCAAGAGAGCGCGGAAGTTCGAGGCGTTCCGGCCGATGTCGCCAAAGCGGGCCACGAGGCACTTGTTGCATGGAATGCCGAACGCGCCCAGGCATCGGCCAACCGTTCCGAAAACTAACCGTGCGTCTAAACAACTTATATACATGATTGGCCGATTTTGAATCAGTTATTTCGCGGCGATTACCTGTCGATTTCGGGTTTTATTAACGCTAAAACGTTTGACTAGCATGGTGAACAACCCTGCTA
>RPYR01000180.1 GCA_008671285.1 Collinsella aerofaciens
ACTTTGAGGACGACTGTCCCTACAACGGCACCTTTAAGTCGTACTTTCCCACCTACAATGCCATGAGCGATCGACAGTTGCGCGGCTACTTTACCTGGCGTGCCCAAGTGCGTCGCGGAACCGTCGAGGAAACGTCTACATCCTTTGCCTTTCTGTATCTCTATGAGCTGATTTGCGGCATTGGCGTAGATGACCCGCTCGACGGTTTTAACAAGATCAAGGCCTTTTGGGATGTCTATCGCGCCTTCGAGCCCGGCATTGATCGGTTTGCACGCGTGTGGTTGCAGGATTACGCCGTATTCCATGGGCTCGACCCCAAGCTGCTCCGCGACTCTAAAACCGTCATGTTCGATAACGCCCTTATCGAGCTGCGGCGCGCGGCACGAGACCTTGTACCGGCACCGGCACCGTCCGACCAGACCCCCAAACGTCGCAAAACCTCCGAGCCCACGCTCCCCCTTCCGCCCGATGAGGTGCGCGAGGAGCGACTCATGGCCGCCATCAACGCCCTCTCCACGTACAACCTAAGTAACTCGCGGCTCGACCGCAGCCACCACCGCGATCTGCGCCACGTGGCATGCGCCGTGTATGTCCGCATGGCGCGCTACTATGACACGCACCGAAAGACCGGCATCGTAGCGAGCTTGTTTGGGGAGGAGACGGCCATGCCCTACACCATGTTTGCCTCGGCCGTATTCTTTGCGCCCGAGCGCCACGAGGACTGCGAATACCGCCTGGATCCCATCCACATCTACCGTTGCCAAAACGGCTTTTGGGAATGTATGCGTATCCATGGTAGTAGGCAAAAGAGCAGCAAGCTCGGTGAAATGATGCGCGCCTGCGACCAACGCCTGCGCCTGGCGCTGGACCCCGCCCATCCCCTTAAGGAAGAAAAGGTCCCCAAATATCTGGCCAAGATTATCGATGACGAGATCATGGCATGGCTTTCGTGGGACGCCGCACACCAGCCCGTCAAGATCGATATCGATCTGAGTCAGCTGGGGCACATTCGGAGCGCCGCTGCGCAAACGCGCGAAGCACTTTTAATCGACGAAGAGCGCGAGGACGGCGCACCTGTGGAAGCCGAGGCAGCGGACTCAGGGCAACCGGAAGCCGAGCCCGTAGCCGACGCGATTGTCGAGGCGGTCGCGGCACCCATTCGGCAGGACGAGACCGACGAGCCAACCATATCCACCGAACAGTTTGGTGTCGTGGCACCGCTTCTCGCGCCGACGCCCGCGTTCGCAGCTGTTGCGCCCGCTGACGCCACGAACGAACTCACGCCTGCCGCAGACGCCTATCTCCGCGCGCTGCTCGAGCACAACGCAGTACAGGCGGAATCGGCGGTAGTGCAATCGGGACAGAGCGAGGACATGCTCGTCGATACCATCAACGAGGCGCTCTTTGACCTGGTGGGCGACACCGTAATTGAATTTAGCGCGGCAGGGCCGCAGATTATTGAGGACTACGAAGCAGACGTGAGAGGATACCTAGACCATGAGTGATACCGCATCCGCAGCACCCCGCGTGCCCAAGCGCGTCGCTGCCGTCATTCTCAACTCGCTCAAGGGCGGCGTGGTCCCGCGCATCGGCCTTCCCTACATTACCGTAGGGCGCGAGGTCGAGATCCGCGCCCTGCTCACCGATCTGAGTCTCATCGCCGACGGTGGTGCGAGCTTCCGCTTTCTGGTCGGTCGTTACGGCGCCGGCAAGAGCTTTTTGCTCCAGACCATCCGCACGCACGCCATGGGTGAGGGATTCGTCGTCGCCGATGCAGACTTATCCCCCGAGCGCCGTCTGCAGGGCGGGCAGGGGCAGGGCCTTGCCACCTACCGCGAGCTCATACGCAATATATCGACCAAGACGCGCCCCGAGGGCGGTGCGCTCAACCTTATTCTTGATCGCTGGGTCGCCTCGTACGCCGACGTCGACGAGTCGGTCGTCAATGCCCAACTGGCCCCGCTCGAGGAAATGGTCCACGGCTTCGACTTCACCCGCATGCTCCGCCGCTATCGCACGGCCGTATCCGAGGGCGACGAAGAAGCCATGAGCCGCGTGACCAAATGGATTCGCGGCGAGTACCGCACCAAGAGCGAGGCACGCGCTGAGCTGGGCTCCTCGACCATCATCAGCGATGACGACTGGTACGACTACGTTAAGCTCATTGCACGCTTTTTGGTCTGCAGCGGATACAAGGGCATGCTGGTGCTCATCGACGAGCTCGTGAATCTGTATAAGATTCCCAACGCGATCACGCGCCAGTACAACTACGAGAAGATCCTGACCATGTACAACGACACACTCCAGGGCAAGGCGCAGTACCTGGGCATGATCATGGGCGGCACGCCAACCTCCATCGAAGACCGCCGCCGCGGCGTGTTCTCCTACGAGGCCCTGCGCAGCCGACTCGCTCAAGGCCGCTTTGCACGCGAGGACCTTAAGGACATGCTCGCGCCCATCATCCGTCTGCAGCCACTCACCTACGAGGAGCTGCTGGTGCTGATCGAAAAACTCATGCAAATTCACGCCGGCTACTTTGGCTGGACGCCCACGCTTACCGAGAACGACTTGGTGGACTTCCTCAAGATCGAGTTCGGTCGTGTGGGAGCCGACACACATCTGACGCCGCGTGAAGTCATTCGCGACTTTATCGAGCTGCTCGACATCCTATGCCAGAACCCCGACGCCACCGTAGCCGAGCTGCTGCAAAGCGTCGGCGGCGACGCGCTGGTGCCGGCAGCAGCAACAGGCGACACCGGCACCGCAGGCGGCGACCGTAACTTCGCCGAATTCACCATCTAACCTGCCAAAAAGGGACAGGTTTATTTTGGCAGGTTTTATCTGGGCGAACGTTGAGACTGTAATGCAGCAAGCCGTTGCCAGCCGCGTTGAGAGATTCGTTTTTGAGAGGAGGCCCCGTGAACGCCTTTGACCGCTACGCCCCGTTTATCCAAGACTTCATCTACTCCCACGCTTGGGAGAGCTTGCGCTCTATCCAGGTTGCGGCGGCAGATGCCATCTTTAACACGCAAGACAATGTGCTCCTGACGGCATCCACGGCTTCCGGCAAAACCGAGGCAGCCTTTTTTCCCATCCTGACCGAGTTTTGGGAGAGACCGCCCGCAAGCGTGGGCGCCCTCTACATTGGCCCCCTCAAGGCGCTCATCAATGACCAATTCGTCCGCCTCAACGACCTGTGCGAAGAAGCCGATATCCCTGTCTGGCACTGGCATGGCGATGTCTCGCAGTCGCACAAGGCTAAGCTCATCAAAAAACCGAGCGGCATCTTGCAGATTACGCCCGAGTCACTCGAGGCGCTCCTGATCCATAAGCACATGGCAATCCCTCGTATGTTCTGCGACCTGCGCTATGTGGTTATCGACGAAGTCCATTCGCTCATGCGCGGCGACCGCGGCGGGCAGACGCTCTGCCTTATCGAGCGGCTCTCGCGCATGGCAGGCGTGCAGCCCCGCCGCATCGGTCTGTCGGCAACCATCGGCGACCCCGAGCGCACGGGCGCCTTCCTGTCGCAGGGGACGGGACGCAACTGCGTCATCCCACGTTTTGAGGAGCCGCGCCGCGTGTGGCGCATCTCCATGGAGCACTTCTACAACTCGGGTCCCCAGGCGCAGCAGCGAGGATTCGCGAGTACAGGTCCGCAGGAAGCCGAAGTGCTCGCATGCGAGCGCATCGAGGCGGTGGCGCCCACGGCACTGCCCGCCGGCGCCCAAGACATGCGTCACAGCGGGCAGCTCACACAAGAGGAGCGCCGTCAACGTCGTGAGCGGGCACGGGGCAAGGCCGCTCCCAAAGACCGTCGCACTTCCTCGGCCCCCGAGGGCGAAGTCGACATCCCACGAGCGACCGAGCAGGCGCTTCTCAACCCCACCGACACGGCGCCCGACAACGCCGACCCCGGTATGGGCTATATCTTTGAGCATACGCGCGGCCGCAAGTGCCTGGTCTTTGCCAACTCGCGCGAGGAGGCAGAGGCCGTGTGCTCCATGCTGCGCAGCTACTGCGAAAGTCGACACGAGCCCGACCGCTTTCTAATCCATCACGGCAACCTTTCGGCATCGCTGCGCGAGACGGCCGAGGAGCTCATGCGCGACGAGGAGCAGACGCAGACAACCGTCACCACCTCTACGCTGGAGCTCGGTATCGATATCGGCCGCCTGGAGCGCGCCTTCCAGATTGACGCGCCGTTTACCGTCAGCTCCTTTTTGCAGCGCATGGGGCGCACGGGACGCCGCGACCTTCCGCCCGAGATGTGGTTTGTCATGCGCGAGGAAGAACCCGAGCCGCGCACGATGATGCCCGAAACCATTCCCTGGAAGCTCCTGCAGGGTATCGCGCTCGTACAACTCTATCGCGAGGAAAAGTGGGTCGAGCCGCCCGAGCTCGATCGACTCCCCTACAGCCTGCTCTATCACCAGACTATGTCGACCCTCGCCAGCACCGGCGAGCTCACGCCGGCCGAACTTGCCCAGCGCGTGCTCACGCTCAGCTATTTCCACCGTGTCTCGGCAGACGATTACCGTGTGCTGCTACGTCACCTCATTAAGATCGACCATATCCAGGTCACCGAAGGTGGCGGGCTCATCGTGGGTCTCGCGGGCGAGCGCATCATCAACAACTTTAAGTTCTACGCCGTGTTCCAGGAAAACGAGGAGTTCACCGTTCGCAGCGAGTCGGCCGAGCTGGGCACGATCGTCAATCCGCCCCCGCCCGGTGAGCGCATCGCCATCGCCGGACACTGCTGGATTGTCGAGGAAGTGGACTGGAAGCGCCACACTGTCTTTGCCACGCAGGTCAAGGGCCGGGTGCCGGCCTACTTTGGCGACTGCCCCGGAGACATCAATACGCATGTACTCGAGCGCATGCGCAAAGCGCTCAACGAGCATGCGGCATATCCGTATCTCATGGGCAACGCACGGGCACGTCTTGCACAGGCTCGCCATACGGCCGAGATTTCGGGCGCGGGGGCCAAGCCGCTCATTAACCTGGGCGGCGACACCTGGGTGCTCTTCCCCTGGCTGGGCAGCTACGCCTTTTTGGCGCTCGAGCGCTTGCTTAAGATTAAATGCGCCGCAAAGCTGGGCCTTCGCGGGCTCGATCCGTCGCGTCCATACTTTATGCAGTTCAAGATGAAGGCCGACAAGGAGACGTTCTTTGAGGTGCTCGCAGCCGAGGCCGAAAAGGACTTCGACCCCATCGAGCTCGTCTATCCCGGCGAGGTACCTTACTTTGATCGGTACGACGAGTTTGTTCCCGAAGAGCTCGTGCGCAAAGGCTTCGCCGAAGGTGTGCTCGACATCGAAGGCATGAAGCAGCGTGTCCGCAGCTGGCGCGACCACGCCTAAGACCAGTCTTTTTGGGACGGAGAGACTTACTTGTCGTGAAGGACGGTGCCGAGGAAGTCGGTGGCGAAGGGCACAGCTTCGGCAAAGGCGTAGTCGCCGTCGCTGGCGATGAGTAGATAATTCTCCTCGCCGCCGAACTCCGTATCGCCACAAGGCACCATCCAGGCGCGAGCGAACACCTCGAGTGCCGTGGCAACGCAATCGCGCAGGAACGCCACATCGCTCCCCTCGTTTGCACTCACGATATTGGCAACGTAGACGCCACCGACATTTAGGCTGCCCCGCACCAAACGCAACGCCTCAACCGTCGCCAGCTCGCGTACGGGCTCGGCACCGCCAAAGCAATCGCTCACGACCACGTCGTAGCGACGATGGCCCACACTCGTCACGCCCAGATATGAGCGAGCCTCAGCGGTAATCACCCGCAAGCGGTCGCCCACCACGCGCTCCAGCTCGTCCAGGTAGAACCAACGGCGCGCCAGGCGCGTAATCTCGGCATCGTACTCAATGACGTCCATGCGCAAGCTCTCGTGCGACATCAGCGCGAACTTGGGATAGGCAAACCCACCGCCGCCCAGCATAAGCGTACGGTCGATACCGTGACCATAAGCGTCACGCATTGCGTCCTCGGCCTCAAACACATCGTCAAATGCACGATAATACGCAAAGACGGGCTCTGCCCAACGATCGCCAACATAGCTTGCGCTTTGGTAGACGCCGCCCTGCACGAGCACGCGAATCTCATCGCCGCCCTCATCGTGCACGCGTTTCACGCGCGCCAACCCATTGCGGGTTCGCGCAACCTGCAGACAGGCAGCACGAACAGCGACAGCGGCCGCACCAAGCGCCGCGGCTCCCAGAGCAACGCCGGCAACGACGCCGGCAGAAACACTCGGCTTGTTCATCTAGAGCTCCTTTTGCAGATAAAGGCCATGGTCATAAAATCCAAGATGGCGATAGTACTCGCGTGTGCCAATCGCGCTAATCACGTTGATGCGCGCATAGCCCGCATCTCGGGCAATCTCGCACGCACGCTCCACGAGCAAACGCCCCAACCCGTGATGCTGCGCCGCCTGGCCCTGGTCACCCACGCGTGCCGCCATGCCATACACGTGCACCTCGCGAATCATCGCCTCGTCCGGCGTCGTCGGCAACTCGTCCGCATGCGCGGCAACAAATGAATGGTCGGGCAGCGACAGGCGCAAAAAGCCCGCGATCTTGCCCTGCGGCGTCACCCACTGTAAAAAGCGCTCGTAAGTCACCGGCGTCTCGTACGCCACTTCCTCATCAAGAGATAGCTCACCCAAGTCGGCACCCGCCGTACTGATCTCGCGATAGCGAATCTCGCGCACCGTCGCACCGTCACCCCGAGCAGCCAGGCGGTTCTCAACGAGCTGACGCAGGTTGGGCTTCTTGTTGCCCACCATGATGTCATCGGAACTAAAATCGCGGATCATGCGACTGATACGGCAGAACGCCGGCGTCACCACGATGTCGTCGGCCAGCACGTCGAGCAGTTCTTCCTCGGTATAGGGGCGCCACTCGCCGCGCTCGTAGCAGCCCACCAGACGCGAGCCCTCGATGAGCGCACACGGGTAGACCTTGACCTCGTCGGGCATAAAGGCCCCCTCAGTCATAAAGTGCTCGTAGTCGCGCTTGTCCCCCTCGGGTGTGGCGCCCAGCAAGTTGAGCATAAAATGCGCGTGGATCTTAAAGCCAAACAGACGCGCAAGCGAAAACGCCCGCTCGATCTGCGCCACCGAAATGCGACGCTCGTTGATATCGAGCAGGTGCTGGTCAAGGCTTTGGATGCCCATCTGAATCTTGGTGCAGCCCAGGCGACGAATGAGCGTGAGCGCCTGTGGCGTCACGGCATCGGGGCGCGTCTCGATAACGAGCCCCACCACGCGATGCTTCGCCGTCTCGTTGATGCGCTGCTGACGTTCAAGCTCCTCCATCGTGGTCGTCTGCCACTCGGCGACCTCGCCCCACGGCGTACCGGGACCGTACAGACGACGCACCGCGCGGTTATAGCCACCCACGGCAGCATCCACACGCCCCTGCTCGTCGGCAACACCGCTCGCAAGCTCGGCCTCGTCGGTCGCAATACCGGCAGCCCGATAGCGCTCACGGCGTTCTGTTACCACCGGCGGCAAGGCATCGGCAGGAGCGTCATCGAGTAGACGCCCTGCCTCGGCACGGCTGATGCCCGGACGCGCCAACATGGGGTTGGCAGCCACGCCGGCGACGGCATCGTCATTGAGCGCACGGAAAAGCTCTGACATAAACCATGTCTGATAGCCTTCCGGATAGTCGCTCCAGGTGCCACCGAGCACAATGAGCTCTATCTTGTCGGTCGCATGCCCCATCTGCGAAAGCGCGGTCAGACGAGCGCTTACCTGCAGATACGGGTCAAAGCAATTTTGCTCCGCACGGGCGCATGCCGGCTCGGCGTGCAGATAGCTCTTGGGCATGCGCAGGTCGTTGGGGCAAAACAGGCAATCGCCCGAGCACGGCCAGGGCTTGGTGATGACGGTAATGGTCGCCACGCCCGAAGCCGTGCGGCGCGGCTTCATACGCAGCACCTGCAGCAGTTGACGTTCCAGATCGGAATCGACATTCCACGCAGCCCACCGAGCCGGCTCCTCACGTTTAACCCGCTGGTAAAACGGCAGCAGGCGGCGCTTGGCCAAATCGCGTTTGTCGGCACCCTCGCGGCGCGCCTCGGCATGTATCAATTTGACGAGCGCTTTGTCGTCCACGGTCTCGCCGCGACGCAGAGCCTCAAGTATGTTCAAGATAATCTGTTCCATGCCCCCATTGTAAAGGCAAAGGCGCCGAAGCCCGTCACGGCTCCGGCGCCTCCATCAAACAGCGCGTCTATGGTTTATAAGTCTTCAATAACCACCCGTCACTCTGAATCAAACGACATGTCGCCCAAACCGACCTTAAAACGATACGTGGCAGACTTATCGCCGTTATCGAATTCAAGATTCAAAATGGTCTCGCCATCGTAGCCAAGCGGAAGGAAATCGCTCTCGAAGTCGCCGCTGCCCACGGTAAGGCTCGCCTTAAAGCCCGTAGAATTCGGAACCGTCATCTCCACATCGCCCGAGTCCACGCTCACGTCCATCGACTTCGCGGGGGCCTGGTAGAGCTCGAACGTCGCATCGCCCAAACCGACCTCGGCATTCAGAGTGTCGGTCACGGTGCCCGCAAACGCGACGTCTCCCGAGTCCAACGTCAAATCAAAGTCGTGGCACGCAATGTCCGCGACCGTCAGGTCTCCCAACCCCACGTTTGCCGTAATGCCCATCATGTTATCGGCAAGCTCACGCGGCAGTTCAATGGTGACCTTACGGTCATGGGCGCGCTCGTCATCGCAGTCGAACTGGCTAATCTTGAGTGTAGAGCCCTCGATCTTAACCAGATTCTGAGTGGCGGCATCGGAAGCAGACGCCCCCTTTGCAACGCGCCCGCTTTCGATGACACGTACCGGTCCGCCAGAGACACGTTTAACCTCGACCGTCCCCGACGTCACATCCAAGTCGAGCGATTGGAACGCGTCTTCGTCAAAAGTCGTGCTCGAAAGCTGCTGAGGCCGAGCGGAATAGTTGCCGCCATCCAAAAGATCGTCCTCGTCAACCGCATCGTCCATACCAGACAAGCCGGATACAACATCGTCGAGATCCCACGGGCCATCAAAATGAATCAAAGTCCGCGAAGTGCCAAAGACAAGCCCGATGATGAGCACAAACGCTCCGATGCCAACACCCAAGCGTATCTTGGATTAATGCGAAAGCTTCATCATTCATCACTCTCTTTGGCAATCGGCTCAGCGGTAGTCGCGGTAGCCACGTCAGCATCAGATTCCGCAGAAGTATCCTTCCCCTGGGCCTTGCCCGCCACCGACGCCGAACCAACCTGAATATCCCCGCGCGCCCAATCGCCATCGAGCGCACGCGCCACCCAGTGATAGATGGGAATCGTAAAGAAGATCAGTGCGGCAAAGGGGCCGGCACCAAACAGGAACATCAGCAAAAAGAACAGCAGCCAGCACACGGCCCAATACGGGAACGACTGGAACGGGCCCTTCACCGGAGTCGAGCCAACTGCGCCGCCACTCGTCGCCTGCGCCGTAGCGGCATTGGCGGCCTGCGCACTCCAGCTTGCCGCTTGCGCCGCCTTGGCGGCGGCGTCACTCGCCTGTGTTGCCGCCTCGGTAGCGCGCGCCGCCGCCTCATGGGTGCGAGCACGCTCTGCTGCCTCGGCCTCGCGCTGGCGGGCGCGGTCCTCGTTCTCAAACTCGATATCGTCCTCGATCTCATCGCTCGGATTGAGCAGCTCGTCCAAGCTCACGCCATAGAGCTTGGCGAGCGAGATCAGGTTCTCGGTATCGGGCGAGCTCTCCGCGCGCTCCCATTTACTGACTGCTTGGCGCGACAGTCCCAGCTTTCGTGCCAGCCCTTCTTGGCTAAAGCCTTTGCTTCGGCGAAGGTCGGCGAGCCGCTGCGCAGTTTCTACATTCATGGTTCCTCCTATGTGATGCCAGCCGTGCCGCCGGACCGTTTTTGTTCTTAAGGCGCCTTGCACAGTTAAAAATCTATCCGCCACCGCCAAAAGCATGCCACCTATTCTAGTGAGATTTTTGACAACCGGCGGTTGCGGGTGCATATGAGCTGCGGAAATGTGTCCAAACAAAGCAATGACCCGTAGCTTGGTTGTCCCCGTTGCGGCGTTAACGGTAGTATGGTCGTA
>RPYR01000256.1 GCA_008671285.1 Collinsella aerofaciens
AGGGCGAAAACGGAATAGACGGACCGACCGTCCGGCTGAGTCTGGGAAGAGGTGCCGGGCGGCGGGCGGAGCATGGCCACCGGACCCATCGAAACACATCTCCACCGTTCCTTCAACTGGGAAAACGACGCCCCCGTGGCCTGAATAGGGCCTCGGGGGCGTTCGGCTAACTGCGGGAACGGCCTATCCGCTCAATGTGTTCGGCTGAGATCGGAAATCAACCCTCAATTGGTAGCGAATTCCGCGCAAACCGTCACCAAACTCCACTTTTGCCGCATCTAAAGGTTATTTTTTGCGCAAATTTTTGGATTTCGATAGTCACAATGGGCAGGAGGCTGGTACCCACCGGAGAGGGCAACGCCTACATTTTCATAACGTAATAGCCCGCACCCCTCACTGCCGTCTCGAGTGTGTCGCGATCAACCGGGCGCTTCGAGCGCACGCGTGCCGTGTGGTCCGCGTACGTTACCGTAGCCCACACGCCATCAAGCGCATTGAGGGCATTCGTCACATTCCGGGCGCAGCCGTCGCAACTCATGCCGCCGATAAGGAGTTCCTCACGATAGGGGTAGTGGGACTCGTCGGTGTCTGCCACCACAACCTTTTTGGCCTTCTTGCCGCTCGCACCATCGCTGCAGCAACTCTTCCCGTGTGTCGAAGCGGCAATGCGACACAGTCCAAAAAACATGCCGACGGCAATGACGGTCAGCACGATGAGATTCGCAGGGTTGAGCAAGTCACTCATGCGTTCCCCTTTCAGTAGCACTATCTAGATACCCCCATGGGGTGTCCCCATCTTAACCCAAAATCATGTCCGTTCGGTCAATTAGTTTTCCTCTTCAAACTTTTTTGTTGACCATGGCTTACTTTCGTGTATAAGTTTTCCTAGGCTAACAGTTTAGATCCGTAAGGAGCGACGTGACTCGAACCATAGACATCCCAACGTTTCAGGCAGCAGTCGTGCGCAACTGCTCCCCCACGCTCGCGGGCATCAAGCCGGCATCGCTCTTTACCTATCCAGGCACCTACGCCCACGGGGACGGCTCGACCGCAACAGAAACCATCGCAGAACGCCGAGCACGCCTGCTCAACGTTATCGCCCAGTGCAACCGCGAGCTTGACCCGCTTGGCATCCACCTGAGTGTTTTGGTCTGGCGGCCCTGCGGAGCGCTCGTGTACGTGTACCGAGCCAAAAGCCTCACCACCTATTTCGCGGACCCTTGCGCCAAAACGGCGCTCGCCTCGGAAGGCTACGACACGAGAGACCTTTCGACATGCCTTGTGCATTTGGCATCACGCATCACGCTCGCGAGTAATAACGTCGCGGAATGCGCCTGTAGCCAGACTCGATGCGCACTACCCCAGCAAGCTAGCTGCAGCAACGACTGCACCTGCGAGTTTCCGCACGAAATAGGCTACTTCCTAGGATATCCCTACGACGACGTGCACGAGTTTATCGTCCAGCGCGGCGAGAACTATAAGGTCTTTGGGGCCTGGAAGGTCTACGCAAATGTCGAGCAGGCACTTGCGACGTTTGATGCCTACCGCGCCTGCACCCAATACTTCACCTTTGTCTATCAGCAGGGCTACAGCTTGGCGCAACTTGCCCAGGCAACCCGATAGAACATAGAAGCCGTGGCAACCTGCCGCACAACTGAAAGGACTCAACATGAGCAAGATCGCCGTCGTCTACTGGAGCGGCACGGGCAACACCGAGGCCATGGCAAACCTCGTTGCCGAAGGTGCAACCGATGCCGGCGCCGAGGCAGAGGTCATCTCCTGCGCCGACTTCTCCGCAGACAAGGCCGCTGGCTATGACGCTATCGCCTTCGGCTGCCCCGCCATGGGTTCCGAGGAGCTTGAATATGATGAGTTCCAGCCCATGTGGGATGAGGTCAAGGAGACCCTCGGCGACAAGAAGGTCGTCCTCTTTGGCTCTTATTCGTGGGCCGAGGGCGAATGGATGGACAACTGGAAGGCGGACGCCGACGAGGAGGGCGTCAACGTCGTCGATTCCGTCATCTGCTACGACGCCCCCGATGATGAGAGCGAAGCGGCCTGCCGCGCCCTTGGAGCCGAGCTCGCCTAGCGGCAATGAGCTCCGCCCGCAACGCGCATTGCAACAAAACACATTCGCGTCCCAACAAAAACGGGAGCCGGATCACATCCGGCTCCCGTTTTCTGCTATGTCAGTCATATAAAGCGGCTACGAGATATTGCCCAAGAACGCCTTGGTGCGCTCGCTCTTAGGATGGTCGAAGACCTCGCTCGGCGTGCCATCCTCCACGATAACGCCGCCGTCCATAAAGACGACGCGGTCGGCGACGTCGCGGGCAAAGCCCATCTCGTGCGTCACCACGATCATGGTCATACCGTCATGCGCAAGATCGCGCATGACGCCCAATACATCGCGGACAAGCTCAGGATCGAGCGCCGACGTGGCCTCGTCAAAGAGCATCACGTGCGGATTCATCGACAGGGCGCGGGCGATGGCCACGCGCTGCTGCTGACCGCCCGAAAGCTGACTCGGCATAAAATCGATGCGCTCGGCCAGGCCGACCTTGGTCAGCTCCTCGATGGCAATCTTCTCGGCCTCTTCCTTGCTGCGCTTGAGCACCTTTTGCTGCGCAAGCATGACGTTCTTTTTGACCGACAGGTGCGGGAACAAGTTGAACTGCTGAAACACCATGCCCAAGTGCGTACGCACCTTATTGAGGTCAACGCCCTTGGCGCACACATCCACGCCCTCGACGACAATCGAACCACTCGTGGGCTCCTCGAGACGGTTAATGCAGCGAAGCATCGTCGACTTGCCCGAACCCGAAGGGCCCAGGACTACGACGACCTCGCCCTTGTGCACATCAAGGTCGATGTCGCGCAGGACCACGTTATCGCCAAAGGCCTTCTGGAGATTCTTGATGCTGACGACGACCTCGTTCGAGTTATTGGTTTCGCTCATAATAGAACCTCCTTACAGACCAGCGATATGGTCGGCGGGCGTCGCGACAACCTGTCCGGCGCTCTTGGTGGGACGCTTCTTTTTGGTTTCGGCCGTACCCAGCAGCCTCGCCTCAAGACCGCTCACCAAGCGCGCAAGCGGCAGGGTAATGACCAGATAGAACAGGGCGGCAACCACATACGGCGTAATGGAGCCCGTCGTTGCCACGATGGTGCGGGCGTTCATGACGATCTCGACCACGCCCACGGCGGCGAGCAGCGACGTATCCTTGTAGAGCAGGATAAACTCGCTGGTCAGCGTAGGCAGGACATTGCGGAACGTCTGCGGAATCATAACGTAGAGCAGCGTCTGGAAGGCATTCATACCCAGCGAACGAGCGGCCTCGTTCTGGCCCTTGGGGATCGATTGAATACCGGCACGGAAAATCTCGCACAGATACGCAGACGAGTTCATGGCCATGACGATAACGCCCAAGACATAGTCGTCCACCTTGACGCCGGCAAGCGGCAGGCCAAAGAATGCAATATAGATCTGCAGGAACGCCGGCGTACCGCGGATGACATTCACGTAGATGCCGGCAAGGCAACGCAGGATGCGCGATTTGGATATGCGCATAAGCGACAGGGCAAAGCCAAAGGGGATCGCCAGCGGAAACGCCACGAGCACGATCGAGAGCGACATAAGGAAGCCCTTGAAGACGATCGGCAGGCTCTGGACCAAAATGACCGGGTTCAGGAACAGGCGAAGGAACATGTTGGAATTCCATGCCTCGACCCACGGCTGTTCCTTAAGGTCGGCCAGGAAGTTATCGAACGCCGTCACGCCCTTAATCTCGACGGAAGGAATCTTGGAAATCTTCTTGGTCGAACCGTCGGCGAGCGTATAGGTTCCGCTAAAGGCCTCATCGCCGCCCTCGACGGGGAACGTCACGCCGTAAACCTCGACACGGAAAAAGCCGCCGGCAGGCGCCGTCTCGCCAAAGTCAATCTTGAGCGTCTGGCCGTCAGCCTTGCACGTGGGCTTCATGGGCGTACGATCCATGAGGTCCTCGCCCGAGAGCATCGTCAATCGCGTGTCATCGGTACCAAACGTCGTGCCGTCGACAAAAGTAAAAGAAAGACCGCTCAGCTCCTCGTCGGCATCGGCCTGAACTTCCCAAGTGATGCGCGTCTCGGGGCCACCGACCACGTCGCTACCCGAACCGGTGTTGGGTCGGGCGGTGATCTTTGCGGTCTCACGCGCCTGTTCAGTCGAGGGCACGCAGGCCCGCGCGCATACCAAGGCGAGCGCCACAGCCAGGGCGC
>RPYR01000160.1 GCA_008671285.1 Collinsella aerofaciens
CAGCAAGCGTCGCCGTGATCTCGGCGGGGTGATGGCCGTAATCAGCGACCACGGTGCTGCCCTCGATATCGCCCATGTTGGTAAAGCGACGTCGGACTCCCTGATAGATCGAAAGCGCCTTGGCGGCAGCGTCGATGTCAAGGCCCAGGACATGGGCGACGGTGAGCACCGCCGTGGCGTTGAGCATGTTGTGGCGACCGGGATTACTCTTGATCTCCACAGCGTGCTCAGTGCCGTCCTCAAAGCGAACGATAAAGTCGCTCTGGATGCCCTTGACATCCGGGTGCATGCAGACGATGTCGTTGTTCTCGGCAAAACCGTAGGAAAGCACGTGACGGCCCGTCGACTTGGCGAGCTCGACCAGATGCGGGTCCTCACCGCAGACGATGACGGTGCCGTCCTCGCCCACCAGGCTCATGAATTTGGCGAAAGTTGCCTCGATCTCCTCGATACCCGAGTAGTGATCGAGGTGGTCGGCCTCGACGTTGGTCACAATGACTAGTTTGGGGTTCAGGAACAGGAAGGAGCTGTCGGACTCGTCGGCCTCGGCGACAAAGTAGTCGCCCGAGCCGTTCTTGCCGTTCGTGTCATAGCCCTCGACGATGCCACCGATCAAGAAACTCGGATCCAGACCCATGCGGTCGAGCATGGTGGCGCACATCGAAGACGTGGTGGTCTTGCCATGCGTGCCGGCAACAGCGACGGTGGTGTAGCCGTGGCCCAAAGCAGAGAGCATCTTGGCACGGGGCCACACGGGAATACCAAGCTCGCGAGCGCGCACGAGTTCAGGGTTGGACTCCGGAATAGCGGTAGAGACAACAACCACGTCGGGCTTGACCTCGTCGATCGTGGCGGCCTCATGGCCCACATGCACCTTCACACCAGCGCGGGTAAGCTGGCGGATATAACGTGACGTCTTAAGGTCGGAGCCGGTAACGGCATAACCGCGCTCGTGAAGAACGAGGGCGATGCCGCTCATGCCGGCGCCGCCGATACCGATAAAGTGGGCGCTCTTAAACTCGGGCGCGGAGGTTGCAGTCTGGGAATCAGCCATGTGCTCGTGTACTCCTTGCGTAAACACTGCCTGTAACCCGTTAACTGTACCGCACCTACCGCATCAGCGCGAGGGCGACCGACGATATCCCGTCTAACTAACGCAAACCCTCTACCGCATCCGCCAGAAGAGCGGCGGCCCTATCCTGAGCCAGACCACGCGCCGCCTGACGCATGGCGTCGCGCGCCGCCGCGTCATCGACCAAGTGCAGCAGCTCATCGGCAAAGGCAGAACCGTCGATATCGGCATCGGCGCAGAGCACGCCGGCCCCGGCGTCGACCAGATAACGAGCATTGGTGGTTTGGTGGTCGGCTGTCGCATGCGGATACGGCACGAGCACCGAAGGCACGGCGAGCGCAGCGACCTCGGCCACGCTCGATGCGCCCGAACGCGAGAGCACCAAATCGGCAGCAGCCAGCATATCGCCCATGTTGTCGATGTAAGGCTGGACGCGGTAACGCTTCGCCTCCTCGGGCGTCAGCGCCAAAGCGCGCTCGGTCTCCTCAAAGCCGTCGGCACCCGTCGAATGCAACACATAGAGGTTCTTGCGCGAAAGCAGCTCGTTTTTGAGCGAAGCCACGCGCTCGTTGAGGTGCTGGGCGCCAAGTGAACCGCCAAAGACGAGCAGCAGCGTAGCGTCCTCGGGAACGCCAAGTGCCTTGCGGCCGCGAGCGCGATCGCCCTCGATTACCGAGCGACGTACGGGGTTGCCGGTCATGAGCACGTGGCCAGGGTCACCTTCGCGCTCAAAGACCGAACGCGCTGCCGGCACCGAGATGCACACGCGGGCGGCGTGGGAGTTCATCATCTTGTTGGCCAGGCCCGGAACAGAGTTCTGCTCATGCAGCAGATACGGAACGCCCGCGCCCTTGCACCACCCCAGCAGCGGAACCTCGACATAGGCACCAAAACCAATGGCGGCATCGGGCTTGCCAACCTTTGAAAAATGACTGGCGAGCGCACGCTTGGCCTTGTTGACACGCCACAGCGAGGTCAGCGCCGTCCAAGGACGGGAGCGGTCGAAGCCTGTGACCGTAATGGGCACAAAATCAAACCCAGCCTCGGGGACCAGACGACCCTCGAGCTTGCGCGACTGGCCTACGAACACAACGTGGTGGCCACGGTCACGCAGCTCTTCGGCCAAGGCGAGCGCGGGGTTGATGTGCCCTGCCGTGCCGCCGGCTGCAATAGCAACGGTCATTTTATCGGTCATGGTAGTCCCTTCGTACACGCGGTCCCTGGTCGTCGGTACGCAGACGCGCCGACGGGTCCGAGTTCAAATCGATTCGATTATATCCGCCGCCCGCGTTGCGAGGGCTGGGGCGCTGCGGACGACCTTGCGGAGCCATTCGCGGGCGTGGACGAGCTGCCGGCTCGGATGCAGAACCATCCAGAACGGTAAAGCCGCTACGCGAAGGTCGTTCACCGCGCACATGGGCTACGCCGGCGGTGCTCTCGTCCATAACGGCAAAGCTCTCACGGCGGCGGTCATACTCATCGCGGCGGGCGCTCTCGTACGAAACGCGCAGGATCAACCCGGCAAGCATAAGCGACACAATAATCGACGAACCGCCGTAGCTAATAAACGGCAACGGTTTGCCCGTCATGGGAAACACGTTGAGGATGCCCAGCGCGTTAATCAAAAACTGCACTGCGAGAATGACCGCGGAGCCAGACGCCATGAGCGCGCCCCGACGATCGGTCGCCTGCTCGGCAATGCGAAACGCCGAGTAGATCAGCATCGCAAACACCAAGAAGAACAGCACGGTTCCGACAAAGCCGACTTCCTCGCCAATGATAGCCAGGATGTAGTCATTGTGCGCCTCGGGCAGATACGAGTACTTCATGGTTGAGTTGCCGATGCCACGGCCGAACAGACCGCCCGAGGCAAAGGCCATGATGGCGAGCGTGGCCTGATAGCCGTCACCATACTCGTCGGCCCAAGGGTTCAAGGCAACCTGAATACGCACCATACGGTACGGCTCTGCGACAAGCGCAATCACGATCACGAGAATGCCGAAGATTAGCACGCCGATGATAAATCTGGGGTCGAGACCCGCAAACAACGCCATGCACATGAGGGTCAACAGGATGATCAGGACAGTACCGAAATCGGGCTGGATAAAGATCAGAAAGAGCGAAATGCCCAGGTAGATGCCCATCTTGCGAAGGAATTCGTTGATGTTGCCACCGGGCGAAAAGAAGCGATCGAGCATGATGGCCGAATACGCAATGGCAAATGGCTTTAAAAACTCGGAAGGCTGGAACTGAATGCCGGCGATGTTGAGCCAGCGCGTGGCGCCACGGCTGCCGCTGCCCACCAAGAACACCAGAAACAGTAGCCCTATCATGCCTATGAGGAAGATCCTGAGCACGTCTTCCCCAAACCAACTGTCCGGCAAGATGCGCACGATGGCAACCATAGCCAGCACGCCAACTCCGGCAAACGCGGCTTGTCGAAACAGAAAAAACGTCGCCGAGCCATTCTCGTGCAGCGCCTCGACCGAAGACGCCGAGTACACCATCAGCAGGCCAAAGCACACCAAGGTAAACAGGCAGGCCATGAATATCAAACGGGGGCGCATGATACGGGCGGGAACGCCGGCAATATAGCGTTCGCTAAACGTCTGCCCGCCGCGACCGGAACGCGGTGTGCTGCGCCGCGAGGAAGCACGGTCCGAGTCGGGCCTCCTCATACCTTGTCGGGGGCTCTCCTCTCTCACCGGCAACCCCTATTCCATTTGCGATTTCGCCGCAGCGGCAAGCTGGGCCACATAGTCCTTAAACACGCGGCCGCGCTCCTCATAGCCCGAGAACTCATCGAACGAAGAGCAGGCAGGAGAAAGTAAGATCACGTCGCCACGGCTCGACAGCGAACGGGCGACGTCCACGGCATCGCGCAGGTCATCCGCCTGGGCGATATCCACGTCACCATCGACATCGGCCTCGTCCATAGCGGCGGTAAAGCGCTCGCGCGCATCGCCAAAGCAAACGACCGAGCGCACGTTGTCCATAACGACGCGGGCAAAGTCCGCAAGCGGCGTACCCTTA
>RPYR01000262.1 GCA_008671285.1 Collinsella aerofaciens
GTGCAGGACGTCATCATGTGCATTGGCATGAACGCCAAGGTCGACGACCCCAACCGCATGCGCATGACCGGCTCGGAGTTTTATATGAAGACCGAGGAGGAGATGCGGGCGATGTTCCCGTATTGCCCCGAGGCCTGCGACAACACACTCGAGATCGCCGACAAGTGCTACGTGGAGCTGGACTGGGATTCCATCATCCTGCCGCGCTTCCCGCTGCTCGATCCCGGCGAGACGCACGAGAGCCAGTTCCGCCGCGAGTGCGAGAAGGGCCTGCGCCAACACTACGGTGACGACTGGGCCACGCGCGAGATCTGTGGCGTCAACATCAAAGAGCGCTTTGAGTACGAATACAAGGTCATCTGCGACAAGGGCTTTGCCGCCTACTTTTTGATCGTCGCCGAGTACGTGCAATGGGCCAAGGACAACGGCATCGGCGTCGGCCCCGGCCGTGGCTCGGCCGCCGGCGCTATCGTCGCCTACGCCATGAACATCACCGCGTTCGACCCGCTCGAGAACGGCCTGATGTTCGAGAGGTTCCTGTCCCCGCAGCGTACCGAGATGCCCGATATCGATATGGACTTCGACGATGAGCGGCGCCTCGAGGTCGTGGAGCACGTTCGCCAGCTCTATGGCCCCGAGAAGGTCACCCACGTCATCACCTACTCGACCATCAAGGCTAAGCAGGCCATCAACGACGCCGCGCGCGTTCTGGATTACCCGGTCTACATGGGCCAGCGCCTGTCCAAGATGGTCTCGAGCGACCCCAAGGTCAAGCTCAAGCAGGTGCTCGAAAAGCAACCCGGCAAAGAGGATCTGTTTAACCCCGACTTTGCCGAGGCCTATAAAAAGGATGACGACGCCCGCCGCATCATCGACACGGCGCTCTCGATTGAGGGCCTCACCCGTGGCGAGGGCGTGCACGCGTGCGCCGTTCTGATCTGCCGCGACCCCGTCAACGAGCACGTACCCACCAAGCTCGATACCAAGGGCGGCGTCGAGATTACCCAGTACGAGGGTCATACCGTTGCCGACATGGGCCTGCTCAAGATGGACTTCCTGGGCCTGCGCACGCTGACGGTTATCTCTAAGGCCAAGGCCAACATCAAAAAGAACTTCGGCATCGACATCAAAGAGGAAGAGATTCCCTTTGACGATCCCGAGATCTTTAAGCTCATGGGCTCCGGCCACACCGCCGGCGTCTTCCAGGTCGAGTCCGCCGGCATGACGGCCACGATCAAGAACATGAAGCCCACCGAGTACAAGCACGTCGTGGCATTGATCGCCCTGTACCGCCCGGGCCCGCTGGGCGCCGGCATGGTTTCGTCCTACATCAACCGTATGAACGGCAAGGAGCCGGCCGTCTCCTATGACGACCGTCTGGACGACATCCTGGGCGAAACCTACGGCACCATGGTCTACCAGGAGCAGGTTATGCTCATCTCCGTCGAGATGTGCGGCTTCTCCAAGGGCGAATCGGACTCGCGTATCCGTAAGCCCGTGGCTAAGAAGAAGATCAAGCTGCTCACGTCGACGGTGCTCCACTGGGAGGATGGCTCGGACGAGACCACCTACGACCACTGGATGAACGGCGCCATCAAGAACAACTACACGCGCGAGGTCGCCCAGAAGATTTGGGACGATGTTCTCGAGTTCGCGTCCTACGCCTTTAACAAGTCGCACTCCGCCGGCTACGCCATCCTGGTTATGCAGACGGCATGGCTCAAGGCGCACTATCCGCACGAGTACATGGCGGCCGTTCTGACGTCCTACACGGGCAAGACCGACAAGATCGTTCACTACGTCTCGGCGTGCCGTCACGACGGCATCCCCGTGCTGTCGCCAGATGTCAACGAGTCCGGTACCGAGTTCACGGCTACCAAGGAAGGCGTGCGCTTTGGTTTGGCCGGCATCCGCGGCGTGGGCACCGGCGTGGCGCAGGCGATTATCGCCGAGCGCGAGGCGGGCGGCCCGTTTAAGACGCTGCACGACTTTGTCGAGCGCGTGGACTCGAGCCAGGCTAACCGTCGCGTGATCGAATCGCTCATCAAGGCAGGCGCCTTCGACTCCACGGGGTATCCGCGGCGCCAGATGATGCACTTTGTGGATAAGAACAACCCCGAGAACATCATCGATGCCGCCGTGAAGCGCCAAAAGGATCGTGCGAGCGGCCAGACGTCCTTCTTCGACATGTTCGGCGATGTCGAGGGCTCGGGCTTTGAGGTGAGCGTGCCCGATCCGGACGGCCAGGAGTGGGACCGCCACCTTAAGCTGAGCCAGGAGAAGGAGGTTCTGGGCATCTACGTCTCGGACCACCCGCTGCGCCCGTTTGAGTATGCGCTCAGCAAAGCGCGCGACTTCTCGTTCTCGCAGATCGACACCGGCTACGAGGTGCAAAACCCCACGGGCGGTACCATCAACCAGGAGATTCCCGAGGGCAAGGCGCTGTGGTGGGCCGGTATGGTCTCGAGCGTATCCAAGCGCGTGACCAAAAACGGCGACCCCATGGGTATTGTGCAGCTCGAGGACATGGAAGGCGAGGCCACGGTCGTGGTGTTCCCCAAGACCTACAAGGAGGCCGAGGGGTACCTGTACGGCGAGGTCGATCCCGAGACCGGTGCCCAGCTGTCCGATGCGTTTGTGCGCATTAAGGGCAAGCTCGAGCGCTCGGACCGCGGCGACCAGATCATCGCGCAGGAGATCGTGCCGCTTGAGCTTAACGAGGAGAACAACAAGCCCAAGGTGTTTGAGGTCATGGTGCCCAACAGCCGCTTTAGCCAGGGCAATATGGCGCGTCTTGCCACGGTGCTTACCGCCAACCCGGGCGGCGACCGCGTGGAGATCTTTATCGAGCA
>RPYR01000227.1 GCA_008671285.1 Collinsella aerofaciens
GGGCTACGTCGAGATGTCAGGCTGAAGAACGCTCGCCTGCGGCCTTTACGCCTTACGCGTGCGCCCCGCACCGAAGGCGGTCGGGCCGCAATGGCTCGCGCTGCAGCCGCCGACCTGAGGCCGGGTACCGTCCGTAAAGCCCAGATCATGCGCATAGACCTCCATGTCATCGCGCAGCTCCTGGGAAAGGCCCACCGAATCCGCCAGGCCAATGTGCGAGTAGTCAATCTCGCCCTTCGCAACCATGTGGTCAATAAAGGCGCGGGCGCACTTGAGCATAGAGCCGCGGAACTTCTTGGTCGCCACGAACTTGCCGCCCGTCACCTCAATGCAGGGCTTAATCTTGAGCAGATGGGCGCCAAGGAATGCGACGTTGGACAAGCGACCGCCCGCCTTAAGAAAGGCAAGATCGGTAGGAACAAAGCCCAGCAGCACGCGGTCCATGACGGAATTCGTAAATGCAAAGATCTCGTCGACGGTGGCATCGGGGTGAGCCTCGATGTATTTGGCGGTCTCGACGACAACGAGCGACTGGCCTACCGAGACAAAGCGCGTGTCCATAGAGAACACGTAGTCGCGACCCTTGGCGGCGATCTTCGATGATTGATGCGAGCAGGTCGTGGCCTCGGAATACGCGAGATGCAGAATAGTCGCATCGGGCTGCTCAGCGTGAATGCGGTCGTACACGTGAGCAAAATCCGCAGGCGCGCAGCCGCTGGTCTTGGGCATCACGCCAAACTCGTTGCAGCGCGAATAAATCTCGAGCGGATCGATCGAGCCGTCCTCGACGGTCTCGTCACCAATCGTGACATGCATGGGCACGCGCACGATGCCGTAGCGCTCGCAGAGCTCCGGCGTCACATCCGACCCAGACTCAACCACGATTACGTACTTGCCCATTATTATCACGACCCATCTCGACATTGGCTTTTCAATACATGGCACGCGCCGCCGCACTGTTGCACAACGGCGTCCAAGCGCCAAAGAGACGCTGCCCCTTGCACACAACAAAGGACAGCGTCTCCCTGGAAAACTCCGTGCTTATCTAGGATTCCACACGGTTTATTAAGGAGGGTTACTTATTCCGCAAACGGTCGCTATATGCGGTAAGCGGTAGTTGGCCGCGACAACTGCGACACATTCCGTCCAGCAAATCCAATCGTGCTCCACGCACGGTTAATGCACGAGGCGGTAGAAATTCATCGATGCCGCACCCTCGGCGTGCAGCTCCATCGCCGGAACCGCCGGCGAATAGGTACGGCTCGTAAGTGCCGCCTCGCCGCCATTTGCAAAAATCTCGACCATCGTAGTGTCCGAAAGCACGCGCAAATCGCGAAGCTCGCTGAGCTCGATCGACCTCTGGTCGCGCCCATAGCCTTCGTCACCCATGTCGAGGGTAAGCATCCCGTCCGTATAGCGTACAAAGACACCCTTGCGGATTTCGAGCTCGACCATCTTGGCTCCCTCACAGGAAACCACAAAATCAAACAGGCGGCCCGGCTCCTCAACGGTTTCACCGCCTGTCGCGCGAACGCAGTCGCCGCGCATTCTCTCAATCTCGTGCGCTGGCTGCTGGCAGAGCTTACCATCGCGCATGCTCAGCTCTCTCGGCACCGTCAACGCGCACTGCCACCCGCGTGCCACCGTCGGGCTTTCTGCCGTCGCATCGGGACAACCCGACCATCCGATCATCAAACGTCGACCCGCAGCATCCTCAAAGGACTGCGGTGCGTAGAAATCAAAGCCGGCATCGACCATCGGGGGCATACCCTGTCCGGTGATCTTAAAACTCGGCGCCTCCCAATCGGCCTCGATGGGAAACCACACGCACTGGTGCGGATTGCGGTAACGCCAACCATCGGCGGGCACGCCCTGCGGACAGCAGACGAGAATAAGCTCGCCATCAAGCTCAAATAGATCAGGGCACTCCCACATAAAGCCAAACTTCTCGCCCGGCTCAATGCGCGTCGCATAGCTCCAGTCCTCTAGATCGTGCGAGGCATAGACAAGCACGCAGCCACGATTGTCTTTCGTACGAGCGCCGAGAACCATGTAGTAGATACCGTCGTGTTCAAGGATTTTTGGGTCGCGCACGTGCGTACCGATATCGTCGGGGTAATCGACCGGCCCAACAGCCATGCGCTTCTCGCCCAATTCGTCGGGATTCTCGGCAACCATATGAATTTGGTTTTGCTCACGGCCCGTCAACACGTAGTCGTAATCATCGCGGTCAAAATGCTTGACGTTGCCGGTATAGAAGTAGTGAATCTTGCCGTCGTGTACAAAGGCAGAACCAGAATACGCTCCGCTCGAATCCAAATCGGAATCGGGGAACAGCACAGGGCCGCGATTCTCGTACGTCACAAAATCCTTTGTTGTCAGGTGATTCCAAAGCACTGGACCGCCATGCGCAACATCGAATGGATCGTATTGGTGATAGATGTGATACGTATCACCAATCTGAACCAAACCGTTGGGGTCGTTGAGCCAGCCAAGCTCAGGCTCCACATGGAACAGGAGCCTATCGGGGTCGGACGCGATGCGAGCCGCCGTCTCATCCTGTCCAGCTCGCCACTGCTCATAGTCCGCGCGTGTCACCTTGTTTTTTTGATTAAACATCGCCATGACCTTCTCGTCTATAGGAAAGGACGCTCGACTCACACGAGCCGAACGCCCTTCCTCAAATGGACTTATCCTCAGATTACGCTGAACGGCCCAACTAGAAGCTGACATCGAAGCCAGCGCCAGCGCCCTCTTCATCAGTGGTCGGCACGCCCTTTGCCTTGTTGTAGGCAAAGATCAAGACGATCGGCACGATAAAGGCGATGAGATTGCCAGCCACATACCA
>RPYR01000220.1 GCA_008671285.1 Collinsella aerofaciens
ACCTACAACTGCCTGCCCACCCACTCCTGGTTCTGCGGCTTTGCACTGCTGCTGGCGCCCGCCGTCGCCGCCTGGATCTGGCACACGGGCGGCTGGAGCCAGAACCGCGCCTTTACGCTGGCCATTTGGTGCATGTTTGCCCAGGTGTTCCCCTACTTCCAGGAGGAGTCCATCTTTGTGACCCACTCCACGCTCGACCCCGGCGCCGCCACCGCGGTCTCGATTGCCGCGCTGGTCGCCAACGTCGCCGCGATCATCTACATCGCCTACCGCGCCAAGAAGCTCGGCCGCAATCCCTACAAGCAGGATGTCTTTGAGGGCACCAGCGATTGGGAGAAGGCCACCGCGCGTCGCGCCAAGGTCGATTACGCTCACGCCGAGTAACATGTTGGTCGCTGTTGGCAGTTGGGCATAGGCCCGCCTGCCAGATTTTCAATCCGATGTCTCGCAGAGCCCCCGGAAAGCGTTTCGCTCGCTTTCCGGGGGCTTTTGTCGTTGCGTCTTATTCATCTATTCAAAAACGTGCGCATATATAAAATCGGATTTCAAATCATGCGGCGGCTCTATGGGGTCCCGTTTTTGGGTACAGTGTTGTCCCGATATTGAGCTTGGGGGATATATGAAAGATGAAACGATGGGCCAAGAGGATGTGGCCCAAGATGCAGAAGCGTGTGCCGAAGCCCTGGAGAGCCTAGACCGGATTTCACTTGATGAGATTGCGTTTGACGATTCGGGCGTTGATGTGCAGGATGAGTCGGAAGCCGAGGCGCAGTCCGATGATCAGGATGCAGACGACGTTGAACCTGCCGAAGATGAGGCAGATCACGAAGACACCGAATGCGAGGCCAACGACCAGCCCGAATCCGACACGAGCGAGGAAACCATCTTGCTCGACAGCTTGCCGGCCGAAGATTCGCTGACCCGCGAGCTTCCCGGCCTGGGCTCTGCGCCTGCCGTGGACGAGACCATCGCCATGGGCGATATCCCCCTACCGTCCGTTCCCTCAGCACGCGAGGCCGAGGTTCGTCATCGCAAGATGTCGCCCAAGCGCCGCAATCTGATGGTCGCCGGTGTCGTGGCCGTCGCGCTCGTCGCCGGCGGCGCAGGCTATGCCGCCTGGAACGGATATCAGCAAGAGCAGGCTGCCGCTGTCGCCGCCAATGCCCACACGATGATGTCAGTGCAGATTGGCGTGCATGCCGCGGGCCTCGACTGTTCTACCGGCTCCAAGATTCCCGTACAGGTGAGCGGCCAGGACGCTGATGGCTCCTCCGTGAGCGAAACGCTCTATGTTGACGAGCACGGTCGCGGCATTAAGCTGCTGCCCGGCGATTACACGTTCTCCATCGCCGCCTCCCCCATCGCGGCCGACGGCACCATCTACACCATCCCGACCACCAAGGCCCAGGTTACGGTCAAGAATGACGGGCAGGATCTGCGCGCTCAAGCCACCTTTAAGCTTAAGGTGCCCTCAGCCGACACGGTGACCGACGACCAGATCGATGCCGCCGCCAAGTACGCCGAAGAAGGCGGCGCGAGCTCTGCCGCCGCGGCAAAGATACTCCAGCGGGCGGCAATTACGCGCCGCGATGCCGCCGCCAACGCCGTAAGCGCAAGCGAGGCTCAGTCCGCCCGCGATGCCGACGCTCGGCACAAGGCGACGAACCTGTATCAGCTCGATATTCCGGTTGAGTGGTATGGCAAGGTCGCAACCTGGCAGAACGGCAACACGCTGTGCATTTATCTGGACGGCGACACCAACACACCGCTCGTGACGCTCGTCGCGGTGCGCGATGGCGAGACCTTTACGCCCGACGACGGCGATACGGTTTTGGGCACGGTCAGCCTAGGCAACGGCTACACCGTCTACGCCAGCGGCCCTGTCTATCCGTACGTGATTCCGCAAACCGTTAATGGACACACGCAGAACCCCGTGTCGACCTACCCCATGGATACGGCGATTGAGCTTGTCGAGCTCACGACCGGCAACCGCTACACATACAGCCAGATCAAAAACGACCTGGTCGGTAAAGACGGCAAGGCAGACGCCGCGACCAAACTCGAGACCGACTACCTCGCCCAGATTCTCCTGCCGAGCATCAAAGCCCAGGACTAGTCGGCCCGAAGACAGCCGCCCAACACCCCATCCCTAACGCAGTTGCGGTGAAATAGGGACTGTTTTTGCTGGTCAAACCGCAAAACAGTCCCTATTTCACCGCAACTTATTCGTGGCCTTTTGGGTGGCACTCAGCGCCAGGGGTCGGCTTCGAACAGCGGCTCGCGCTCGGGGCGGCGATCGCTGTAGGGATCGTAGCCGTCATCGTCCTCGTTCTCGGCGCGGATGTAGGGGTCGCGGGGCTTGGGCGCGGGTTTGGGAGAAGCCTTCGGTGCGACCGGTGCGACGGGCGCCGCCTCAGCCGCCGGTGCGTTCGTCTTGTTCTCGTCTTTCATCTGCATAGCTCCTTGCCATGTGCTCATGTTCAACACCATCGATTGTCGCACGAAAAAGGGCGGCGAACCCAATTGGATCCGCCGCCCTTGGAGTTCGGCTCAAAAGGCAAATTTTGAGGCATGACTCAAAATCTACTGAGCGTCGGGAACCTCGTAGGTGGCCGCCGGCGTATTGTCGCACACGACGGTAAAGCCGCCGTCCTTGTCGACATCGACCGTCACCTGATCGCCCTCGCGCACCGTGCCGTCGATAATAGCGGCGGCGATGGCGTCCACGACCTCGCGCTGAACCAGACGCTTGAGCGGACGGGCGCCAAAGACCGGGTCCAGGCCGCCCACGGCGAGCATCTGCTTGGCCGCCGGGGTGATGGCAAGCGTCATGCGCTCCTTGGCCAGGCGTGCGCGGACGTCGGCAAGCTGGATGTCGACGATCTTCTCGATCTGCGCCATGCCGAGCGGATGGAACACCACGATATCGTCGATACGGTTGAGGAACTCGGGACGGAAGGTCTGAGCCATGGCCGCGTTGACCTGATGGCGCATCTCCTCCTCGTCCTTGCCCGAAAGCTCGGCGATAGCCTTGGAGCCCACGTTAGACGTCATGATGATAATCGTGTTCTTAAAGGACACTTGGCGACCCTGACCGTCGGTCAAACGGCCGTCGTCGAGCACCTGCAGCAGCACGTTAAAGACATCCGGATGGGCCTTCTCCATCTCGTCGAGCAAGATCACGGAGTAGGGGCGACGGCGTACGGCCTCGGTGAGCTGGCCGCCCTCGTCGTAGCCCACGTATCCCGGGGGCGCACCGATCAGACGCTGGACGCTGAACTTCTCCATGTACTCGGACATGTCGATACGCACGAGCGCGCGCTCGTCGTCGAACAGGCACTCGGCAAGCGCCTTGGCGAGCTCGGTCTTACCCACGCCGGTGGGGCCCAGGAAGAAGAAGCTGCCGATGGGCTTGTCCGGATCGGAGAGGCCCGCACGGCTGCGGCGCACAGCTGCGGCAACGGCGGAGACGGCCTCGTCCTGGCCGATGACGCGCTTATGCAGCTCGCCCTCCAGGCCCTTCAGCTTGTCGAGCTCGCCCTGCATCATCTTGGATACGGGCACGCCGGTCCAGGCACTCACGACCTCGGCGATCTCATCGGAGGTCACCTGTTCGTTGAGGCCCTCGCCGTCCTGCTGCTTTTGCGCCTCGAGCGCGGCCTCGGACTCCTGAATCTGCTGCTGCAGACCCGGGATCACGGATTAGCGCAGCTCGGACGCACGACCCAACGCGCCGTTGCGCGTCGCGCGCTCCTCTTCGCTCTTGGCCTCGTCGAGCTGCCCCTTGAGCTCCTGCACGTGTTCGATGGCGTTCTTCTGGATGAGCCAGCCGGCCTTTTGCACGTTGAGCTTTTCTTGGACCTCGGAGATATCCTGGCGCAGGGCCTCCAGACGCTCCTTGGA
>RPYR01000254.1 GCA_008671285.1 Collinsella aerofaciens
GGCCAGTACTGCCTTGGCGTGGGCGAGCATCATGTTGTGCTCGCACTGGAAGGCTTCGGCCAGATGCGCCTTGAAGCCACCGGGGAAGGTGCCCGCGCTGTAGGTGTTGGAGGCGTCGGCCCAGATCTCGTTAAAGGTGAACCAGTAGGTTACCAGGTCGGCGTACTCCTTAAAGCAGAAGGTGGCAAAGTCCACAAAGGCATCGATGGTCTCGCGGTTGAGGAAGTCGCCCTTCTCAAAGAGGGCAAGCGGCGTGTCGAAGTGATGCAGCGTGACAAACGGCTCAACGTGGTGCTTGTGGCACTCGGCGAAGAGATAGTGGCAGAACTGGAAGACCTGGGGGTTGATTTCGCCGGTGCCGTTGGGGAAGATGCGGCTCCAGGCGATGGAGAGGCGAATGCCGGTGATGCCGAACTCCTCGCACAGCTCCAGATCGACGGGGGACTTGTTGTAGAAGTCCGAAGCGGGATCGGGGGAAAAGCGCCCCTGGGCCTCCAAGAAGGCGTCCCAGGCGACTTTGCCCTTACCGTGGGTGCGGGTCTCGCCCTCTACCTGGTAAGCAGCAGTGGCGCCGCCAAAGACAAAGCCCTCGGGAAACTGCGCAGGCGGGTTGGTGACGCTAGCGGGGTTAACGGACATGATGATCCAATCGTCTAAATCGAAGGGCCAGCCGGTCTTGGATGGTCGGCTGGCCCTAAGCGTTACTTACTTCGAAAGCTGTTCACTCACGAAGGCGAGAGACTTGTCGCCGTCCTGGGAGAGCTCGATGTACTGCTTGCCACGGCAGGCGACGCACTTGTTGCCCACGCGCTCGCAGTCCTTCTGCAGGTCGGCCAAGTAGCTGGCAGCCTGCGGGGCCAGGACGACCAGATCAAAGTCGGGGAGCATGTCCACGTGGTTGCCATATGCCTCGGCAGCGGTCTCAAGATTGATGCCGCGCTCCTTGGCGGCCTTGGCCAGCGCGTTGGCGAGCAGGCCCGAGGTTCCGCCACCCTGGCAGAGCACGAGTACGCGCTTGCCGTTGAGGTCGCTGGCGGTCGTTGCCTCAGTGGCGACAGCGGCGGGGGCGTCGGCCTTCACGGCCTCGGCAGCAGCGCCGGCGGCAACGCTCTTGGCGTCAGCCTTGCCCTGGAAGGCATCGTTGAGCTTGGCGGCCTTCTCGGCGTTCTTGGCGGCGAGCTCCTCTTGGGAAATCTCGGCCTCCTCGGCGCACTTCTGGGCGTCGTAGGCACGGAAGAACGGGTAGTACAGAACGAAGTCGACGACCAGGATAAGGGCGAGCATCACAAAGGCGAGCGGCTGGAAGCCCAGGCCCATGATGGTGCCGATGGGGCCGGGGACAGTCCAGGGCAGGGTGTACATAAAGCCGTTCATGCCCAAGAAGTCGATAAAGATCTTGAGGATCCAGATGTTGGCGATCGGGGCAAAGACAAACGGGACAAAGAAGACGGGGTTGAGCACGATGGGCGCGGCGAACAGCAGCGGCTCGTTGACGGCAAAGCAGACGGGGACGATGGCGGCCTTACCGACGGCGCGCATCTCCTGAGACTTGGCTAGGAAGCAGAACATAAAGACCAGGACGAGCGTGGCGCCGGTGCCGCCCATGCAGACGACGAAGTACTGGGCACCCTGGGTCAGGACAGCGGAAGCGTGCTGACCGGCCTGGAACGCAGCCAGGTTGTCGGTCATGTTGGCAACGAGAGCGGCGGCGATGGCGGGCTCGACGATCGAGGGGCCGTGGACGCCGACGAACCAGAAGAGGCTCATGGCGCCGTAAATCACAGCGAGGCCGATATAGCCGTCGGCAGCGGTGAACAGGGGCTGGAACACCTGGATGACGCCCTGGGCAAAGCAGAAGCCAAAAGCAGCGCGGAAGACGATGTCAAAGACCCAAAAGACGGTGATGCAGACGGAGAAGGGGATGATGTCCTTAAAGGTCTGCGAGATGTTGGGCGGAACCTGCTCGGGCATCTTGACGGTGATGTTGCGCTTAATGAAGAACTTGTAGATGATGCCGGTCACAAACGCAGCGATAAAGGCGGTCAGCAGGCCTTTGGAACCAAGGTAGGTGGTGTTGAAGCCGCTGGCAGCGTCCGTGGCGATGGTGTCGCTCGAAAGGAGCAAGAAGCCGATGATGGCCGCGCACATGCACGAGATGAAGTTGATCTGGTTGTTCTTGGGCAGATCGCGGTTCTGAGCGTCGGCGAAGTGCTTGGCCGTGGTGGCGGCGCAGGCGATGGCCAGGATGCCCATGGAGTAGTTGTAGCACTTCCACAGGGCGTTGTTGATGTCATCGGGCCAGTAGAAACCCCAGATGTTGGGGACCGAGGCTACCAAGCAGAAGATGGACGAGAAGATGATGATGGGGATGACGGAGATAAAACCGTCACGGATCGCCTTGAGGTACTTGTTGCGGGCGATCGCGTTGAAAAAGGGCTGGCCCTTTTCGATGATGGCGATGAGTTGCTCCATGCAATGCTCCTAAGAGTCGGTGGGTTAGCAACGATGGTAGCTTTTGGCGTCCGGTTGCCAAAATGTTGACGTTGCCATTTTGCGACACAAAAAAAGACGCGAACCGGTGGTTCCTGTGCCTGCGAACCGTCGATTCCTTACGCGTAAACGTTTGAGCCGCCCGGTGGCTCTGTGTTTGCACAATGGCAACGTTAACATTTGGTAGACAAAAGCCGTTCGGGGAAGCAAAAATGTCGGTGAACGGTAGGTTTTGGGTGGTGAGCGTATGGTGGGGGAGGCGTTGGATATACTTGAAGACGTTTCATTTGACTGCGCAAGGTGCCACCAATGGCATCGTTGACATAGAAAGATCGACCTATGGCCGCTGTTAAAAAATCGGTATCCGTCAAAGACGTAGCGCGCCTCGCGGGCGTCTCGGAGCAGACAGTCTCGCGTACGGTGCACGATTCGCCCAGCGTGCGCCCCGAGACCAAGGAACGCGTGCGTGCCGCCATGCGCGAGCTGGGGTATCGCCCCAATTTTGCCGGTCGATCGTTGCGCCGTGGCAAGTTTAAGACCGTCGGCGTCGCCATGTTCAACATTACCGGCACCGGCAATCTCGACCGTATGGAGGGCTTTGCCGCAGCGGCCGACAAACATGGCTATGCCATCACCCTCACTAAAGTAGACGGGCATCCGTATACCCTCGAGAGCGCATCGTCGCGCATGAGCGCACTGCCGGTGGATGGCATGGTTGTGATTATGAACCGCATGCCGGCGGACTTTGGAACCTTCGAGCCGCTGCCCGGCATGCAGACGGTGCTCGTTACGATGTTGGAGCACCCGCTCTGTTCAACGGTCGATAACGACCAGTTCGATTGCTCGCGCCAGGTGGTCGAGTACTTGCTGGGACAGGGGCACAAGACCGTGCACTTTATCTCGTGTCCCGAGCGCTCGCTTTCGGGCATGCAGCGCGAGGAAGGCTGGCGCGAGACATTGCGCGCACATGGTATTGAGCTGCCGCGACTCATCCGTGGCGATTGGACGGCGCAGAGCGGATATGCCGCAGGCCAGGCTCTGGCGGACGATCCGACCTGTACTGCCATCTATGCCTCCAACGACGCCATGGCCTACGGCTGCATTCGCGGGCTCGAGTCGCGCGGAAGGCGTGTGCCCGAGGACGTGAGCGTGGTGGGTGTTGATGACAGCCTGGGCGATATCGTGCCCGACCGTCGCCTGACCACCGTGCGCTTTGACAACAGGCGTGTCGGCATGTGGGCAGTCGATAAGATCGCCGGTGCCGAGGGGGGTGCGTCTGGCGTGGAGCACATGCTGATCCCCGGCGTGCTCGTAGAGGGCGATACGGTGCGCGATTTGCGCTAGGGCGCGGTCCTGTTTGGGTTTCCGTTAATCATGTTTGATATTGTTCGAAATGGTTTGGAAACCGTTCACGGGCGAAAATTGACCGTTCATAGCTTGAAATTATGTTTTGCGTTGTTCTTTTTTGTTTGAATGTTAATGTTTCTGCCATACAGAACGCAGCGCGTATGCCCGGACGCGATGCTCTCCATTGGTTCATATGTGAAAGGAACGCAATATGGCAACCAAAGAAGAAATCTCGATGTTTGGATTCGAGATAGGCGCATACGCAGGTGACGCCCAGACCGAGTTGCTTGCAGCGCTCGAGGCTGCTCGCGAGGGTGATTTTGAGAAGGCCGAACAGCTGCACAA
>RPYR01000056.1 GCA_008671285.1 Collinsella aerofaciens
GTCCACTGCGTGGCCGCTCGTGACCTATCCGCCGCAGGACGGCGGCCTGGGCTTCCACTACAAGTGGGATATGGGCTGGATGAACGACACCCTGCACTACATGCAGACCGATTTTCCGTGGCGTCCCGGCAACCACGGCCTGCTCACGTGCTCCCTCATGTACGCCTTTACCGAGAACTTCATTTTCCCGCTCAGCCCCGACGAGGTCGTGCACGGCAAGTGCTCGCTGATCGGCCGCATGCCGGGCGACTGGTGGCGCCAGTTTGCCGGCCTGCGCACGCTGGCCTTCTACCAGATGACGCACCCCGGTGCAAAGCTCAACTTTATGGGCAACGAGATCGGCCAGTTTATCGAGTGGCGCTACTACGAGTCCATCCAGTGGTTCCTGACCGAGGAGTACGAGACCCATCGTCATCATCAGGCGTTTATCAAGGCGCTCAACCATCTGTACACCGCCGAGCCCGCCCTATACGAGCGCGGCTACACCGACGACGGCTTTACCTGGATCGACGCGGACAACTCCAAGCAGTCCATCGTGAGCTTTGTGCGCCAGGGCGAGGACATCGATGACGATCTGGTGATCCTGATCAACTTTGACCCGGCAAGCTACGAGAGCTTCCGCGTGGGCGTACCGCGTGAGGGTGACTGGGAGGTCATCTTCGATTCTGACCGTCCTGAGTTTGGCGGCAGCGGCTATGCCGGCGAGGAGCCTTACACCTGCTCGAGTGAGCCCTATCCCTGGAACGGGCAGATGGACTCCATCGAGATTAAGGTGCCCGGCCTGGCAGGCGTGGTGCTTAAGCGCCGCGGTCCCAGCAGCTACAAGCCGCCCGTGGTCGAGGAGCCCAAGAAGGCGACACGCAAGCGCACGTCCTCGGTAAAGCCCAAGACCGCGGCTGCTAAGAAGGCTCCGGCTAAGGCGAAGGCTGTCAAGCCCGCTGCCAAGGCTTCGGCCAAGTCCACTACGGCCAAAAAGGCAGCCACCAAAAAGGCTGCTCCCAAGGCCAAGGCAACTGCTGTTAAGGCTCCTGCCAAGAAAGCGTAACAAAGGCGTTACCACTGTAATTACCCGCCCCGCGGGGGCGTAGGATACATGTCATAACCGTTCCGGGAGAAACATCCCCGGGGGAAAGGAACGTATGAATAAGATCTTCGACAACAAGCAGGAGTTTACCGAGCTCTATCGCGATGCCGTCATGAGCATTAGCGGCAAGAGCATCGAGGCCGCCAGCGACCTCGACCGCTTTAACGCCCTGGCCAAGCTCGTGGCCGAGAAGGCCCGTACCGTTGCCACCAAGAGCGACGCCCGCGCGGCCGCCGAGGGCAAGAAGCGCGTGTACTACTTCTCGATCGAGTTTTTGATCGGCCGCCTGCTCGACAACTACCTGCTCAACTTTGGCGTGCGCGACATGGTCGCCGAGGCACTCGACGACATGGGATTTGACCTGTCCGTCATCGAGAACCAGGAGCCCGATCCGGCGCTGGGCAACGGTGGCCTGGGCCGTCTTGCCGCATGCTTCCTGGATTCCATGGCAGCCGAGGGCATTGCCGGCTACGGCAACGGCATGCGCTACCGCTACGGCCTGTTTAAGCAGGAGATCGTCAACGGCAGCCAGGTCGAGGCTACCGACGAGTGGCTCACCCACGGCTATCCCTGGGAGGTCCGTCGTCAGGACAAGGCCGTGACCATTAAGTTTGGTGGCCGCGTCGAGGGCTTTGAGGAGAACGGCCGCACGTTCTACCGCACGGTGGACACGCAGGATATCCTGGCCGTCCCCTACGACATCCCCATCGTGGGCTATGCCGGCGAGACTGTCAACAAGCTGCGCGTCTGGGCCGCAGAGCCGGTCGAGGAGCACTTCGATCTGGAGGCCTTCAACCGCGGCGACTATGCCCTGGCCGACGCCGAGCGCGCCGAGGCCGAGGCCATCAGTGCCATCCTCTACCCCAACGACGCCGGCGAGCACGGCCGTCTGCTGCGTCTGAAGCAGGAGTACCTGTTTGTCTCGGCCGGCATCTACAGCCTGCTCGACACCTTTGAGAAGGAGCACGGAGCTAACTGGGGGCTGCTGCCGCAGTTTGTGGCCATCCACACCAACGACACGCACCCCGCCATGTGCGGCCCCGAGCTCATGCGCATCCTCATCGACGAGAAGAAGCTCGAGTGGGATGACGCCTGGAACATCGTTACGCAGGTCGTGAGCTACACCAACCACACCATCCTGCCCGAGGCTCTAGAGAAGTGGCCCATCGGCACGTTCTCCAAGCTCCTCCCCCGCGTGTATCAGATTATCGACGAGATCAGCCGTCGTTGGCACGAGTCGTTCGACACAACGCAGGAGGGCTGGCAGGAGCGCCTGCGCCAGACCGCCATTCTGTGGGACGGCGAGATTCGCATGGCCAACCTGTCCGTGATCTGCAGCCACAGCGTCAACGGCGTGGCAAAGATTCACTCCGACATCATCAAGAACATTGTGCTCAAGGACTTCTATGCCCTGACGCCCGAAAAGTTCAACAACAAGACCAATGGCATCTCGCACCGTCGCTTCTTTGCCGAGGCCAACCCCACCTACGCCAAGCTCGTGACCGAGGCCATTGGCGATGGCTGGCTCAAGGACGCCTTTGAGTTGGAGAAGCTCAAGGAGTTCCAGAACGACACCGAGTTCCTGAAGGCCGTGGGTGCCTCCAAGCGCGCCAACAAGGAGCGTCTGGCCGCCTACGTTAAGGCCGAGACCGGTCTGGTCATCGACCCCAACACCGTCTTCGATGTTCAGGTTAAGCGCTTCCATGCCTATAAGCGCCAGCTCATGAACATCATGAAGGTGATGGACATCTACAACCGTCGCATCGCGGATCCCAACTTCCACGTGACGCCGACGACCTTCATCTTTAGCGGCAAGGCCGCCTCGAGTTACACCTTTGCCAAGGAGACCATCCGCCTGATTAACTCGGTGGCCGAGGTCATCAACAACGACCCGCGCGTCAATGAGGTCATGAAGGTCTGCTTTATCCCCAACTTCCGCGTGAGCAACGCCCAGCTCATCTACCCCGCCGCCGAGATCTCGGAGCAGATTTCCACGGCCGGCAAGGAGGCCTCGGGCACGTCCAACATGAAGCTCATGATGAACGGCGCCATTACGCTGGGCACCCTCGACGGCGCCAACATCGAGATCGCCGACCTGGCCGGTCGCGAGAACGAGGCCATCTTTGGCCTGACTGCCCCCGAGGTCGAGCAGCTCTGGGCATCCAACAGCTACTTTGCGTGGGATACCCTCTACGGCGACTGCGATCGCCTGGGCCGCGTGATGGACGAGCTCAATAACAACACCTTTGCGGGGCTTTCGGGCAACTTCGAGAGCATCTACAAC
>RPYR01000067.1 GCA_008671285.1 Collinsella aerofaciens
GTCCGCCATTGCCTGCGCGCTGGCCCAGGGTATGGATCTTGCCGATGCCGTCAACGCCGGCAAGGCCTACCTGACAGGCGCTCTGGCCGCCGGCCTGAACATGGGCAAAGGCTCCGGCCCCGTCAACCACATGTGGCAGTACTGAGACAGTTTGCCGCAGCTCGCTATTGATGCTGACCATCAGGCAAAACTCGCTGACCGTACCGTAACACGCTGACCGTACTTAGGGCTTGGCGGCAACTTAGGATATTCGAGGGATACGAAAAAGGGGCCGTGGCGACGAACCGCCACGGCCCCTTTTGCCGTTATCGCCCGCGGTCGCTCCCGCCCCAGATCAGGGCGAGCGCGACAACCGTGACGAAGCTGCCCAAAATCGCGCGGAGCGCCGCACCCATGCCGAAAGCCATTACCACGGCACCCCGTCGGTGACGCAGACCTGCAAGCGGTCGAGCGGCTCGCCATAGAAACCGGCGTAGTCGTCACCGCCGTAGGTGGAGCCATCGTCGCACACGGTATCGAGCCAGCCCGCGCGCGCGGTGGTCTGCGAGCGATACCACGCCTGCTTGTACTCCTCGCCGCCCGGGGTCACGTAGTACATGCGCACACCGTCGATGGTGTGGCCGGCGATGCCCGCGCAGCCGTTCACGGTGTCGTTGCGGTCGCCCTTGACGACCCAGTCGAGCCAGCCGTCCTCGATGGTATGCACCTGATACTTCAGCGTGCCGTGGTCGACGCGTGCGCACAGCAGGTCGTGCTGTCGGCACGGATACCCTGCGAAGCCGTTGTCCCCGGCGCCGAAGTCGGTCACCTCGTCCAGCCAGCCACCGCCCTTGAGATGGAGGGAGTAGTGGACGGGGATGCGCTTGCCGGATGCCTTTGAGAAGCCGCCGGATGCCGCCTGAGCGGGCTTTGCCGCGGCGGGCTTGGCGGCGGTGGAGGGGGCGGGTGCCTTGCCGCCCTTCATGGCGTCGTACCACGCCTGGGCGCGCTGCATGTAATGGTCGCGCTGGGAGCCCGCAAGCTCGCCGGGGCAGGCCGTGGCGCTCCAGTAGCGGTGCGGGAACACGTTCTTGCACCACTCGGGACGACCGAGGCCGTAGTACAGGCACAGGGCCGCGACGAGGTGTGCGCCGCTCTCGATTGCCTTCTCGTGGACCGTCCACGGGTTGCTGCCGCTGTTCGCGTGCTCAATCGAGATGGTCGTGTCGTTGCCGCGTCCGGTGCCGATCCCATCGCCGCAGGCGTAGGCGCGGTCGGTGTCGTTGACGTGCTGCACGATGTAGCCGTTGCGGTCGACCGAGTAGTGCGCCGAGCAGCCGTTGGCGCCCCAGATGCCGTTGCACTGGCCGGCGTTGAGGTCGCCGGCCATGTGGTGGATGGTCACGCCCTTGATGCCGAACGGGCGGCCTGCGGAGAAGTTGCGCCCCAGAAGCTTGTACTCGTCCGGTTGGACGTTCGCGAAGTCTGCCATTAGTCCTCCTTGATGTCGCCGAGCGCCAGCAGGGCGTCCAGCCATTTGTCCGTGATGCCGACCGATTTGAAGGCCGCATAGGCCACCTGCACGCCGCCGACGGCGGCGAAGATGGACGTAACCCATGCCGAGGGTTCGGTCGGGACGCCGCCCGACATGGCCGTGAGGGCGCCGCATCCTGCCGAGACGGCGATGGCCGTCCAGCGGGCCACGTTGCCCGTCATCGCCTTCGTCTTGATGGCCTGCACGATGTACGGCACGACCAGCACCGTGCACACCGTGAGGCCCGCCTGGATCTCATTCATTCGATTGCTCCTATCTGTCGGATTCCTTGCTGTAGATCAGGTCGACGCGGTCGCAGATGTGGTCGACCTTCTCAGCCATTCCCTGACTGCGCGCCTGGCTGTGGGCCAAGTCGTTGTGCAGGACCTCGTTGGACGCCATGACCGACTCCATGAGGGTCTTCATGGCCTCCATGAGGCTGTTGCTTCGCTCCATCTGCGCGGCGATGCGGCCCTCCATCTGCGAGCGCTCGCGGTCCCGCTGCGCTCGCTCCTTGACCTCATCTTGCTTGCGCTCCTCGCGTTTCAGGTCAATCTCGCCTTTGCGCTCGTTCTGGCGCTTGTACTCCTCGAGGAACTGCCGCCCGAAATAAAAGGCGATGAGCGCCAGCAGCACTCCCCCGAGCCATCCCGGCCCGTACGGCGCGAAGAGCTTGAGTACCTCCATCCACCCTCCTTTCTCGTCTGCGTTGCGCCATCCTGCGGGCGGCGTGAGATTGGGCTCCGCCGCCCGCTGCAAGCAATAAATCCCAGACGTAACGCGGCGATATACCATTCGTTAGGTCTGGGATTTTCGAGAGATTGGACTATGAATAATGCTGTTTTCCGATGCCGCCACCGAGTACATGGCCGACAAGGGCAAGCGCCTACGGGCGACCACGCTGGAGGGCTACCGCAGCGCCATCCGCTGCCATCTGATGCCGCAGTGGGGCGGGCGCGAGATAGAGACGATCAGCTTTGAAGAGGTGCAGGATTGGGTCGATTCGTTCGACCTCCCCGGTGCCGCCGAGAAGGCCTACAAGACCTTCCGCCAGATTTACCGCTGGGTGCTTCGCCGCCATCAGCTGCGTATCTGGGATGTGACGCAAGGAGTCGAGCTGCCCAAAAAGCCGACCGTGCACCGACCGACGCTCACTGCCGAGCAGGAGCGCACCACGCTCAAGGCCATCGTGGGACAGCCCTTCGAGGCCGCAGTCCTGCTCGGTGCCGCGCTCGGGCTGCGCAGGTGCGAGGCGTGCGCCGTGAGAATCGAGGATGTGGACTGGCGTAGCGGATGGGTGCATGTTCAGCGCGGACTGCACGTCGTAAGCGGCGAGGTCGTTGAGACGGGATGCAAGACCAAGCTCAGCGACCGCAAGCTGAAGCTACCGCGATTCGCGCTTGAGCGCCTGCGTGCCATCCGTGGGACGCGCAGGTCTGGCAGATTGTGCCTGCTTGACCCCAACGCCGTCGCCCGCAAGTTCCGCGCGTTCTGCAAGCGATTCGACCTGCCGCATGTGCCAATGACATGCCTGCGCCACAGCTGGGCGACCATATCGCTGGAGCATGGTGCCGCCATCGAGGACATAGCCGTGGCGTTGGGGCATTCCACAGTCAATACCGCCATGAGCCACTATCTACAGAGCTTCAGGACGGTCGTGGCTAGGGCGAGCGATTCATACACGGCGGCTATGGAATGGTGATTCCATCCCGTATCGCGTTCATTGAACCTGACACAAAGCTAAACATCTCATACACTGAGGACGGCGGGCTTCAGATCGGTATCCAAGGAACACCTTTTTATGTGTGGTTCAACAAAAAGAAAGGCATTGGAATCTGGGACTCTTCAGAGCGCCGGAACTACACGTGTAACTTTGACACCCTCCAGTAGCATTCCGTATCCCCGTTGAAAACGTTTGCCATAGGCGACAAAAGCAGTGTGCCGCTGTCGTTTAAATCCGCCAACCATTCGGCAGCGTTCCTGCTTATCGACAACAACGGCGCTCCGAGCGTCATATTCCTGAATTGTATGGACTCGACGAGTAAGATTCTTGTAGGTCAGAGCCTTAGAATCACATTCCCGAACAAAACGACGGCCGTGATTGGAGCACCAGCTTGGTCTATCGGAGTGGTCATGTCACCGACTGGCTGTGACTGCTCCTTTTCGATTGCATAGCATTCCGTATGCCAACAACCAAAAATCAGCATCGGCATTGTCGTTGTCCAGTATTCAGCTATACAA
>RPYR01000191.1 GCA_008671285.1 Collinsella aerofaciens
GCGTGGCGCCGCGGTACAACACAGAGAGGAATCTGCCCTTTATGCCTATCAACAAACGAGAGAGCCTGCTGTTCACCTTTATCATGTGCTTTTGCATGGTGCTCTGGATGAGCATCTACAACGTTGCCCTGCAGCACGGGGCCATCAACGGCGAGGTCGTTGCCACTGCGTGGCTCGGCTTCCCCGTTGCCTACATTTTTGCCATGTGCTGCGACTGGTTCGTCGCCAGCCCGCTCGCCAAGGGTTTCGCCTTTAAGTACTTGGTCACGCCGGGCAAGAGCTCGCCACTTGCCATGACGCTCGCCGTCAGCTCCTGCATGGTCGTTCCCATGGTCATCATCATGTCGCTGTACGGTGCCTGTGAGGGTCTGACGCACATGCCCGGCGGCATCCTTGCGAACCTGTATTCCGTGCCCGCGATCTGGATGATCAACATCCCGCATAATTTTGTGATGGCGCTGCCGTGGAACCTTTTGGTAGCCGGTCCGATTTCCCGCTTCGTCTTCCGTCGCGCCTTCCCTGTGGGGACGGTTTTCGAGGAGGAGCATGCCGAGCTCTTGGAGCAGGCTATGGCTCCTGAGTGCGAGTAGCTCGCTTAGGGATCTGCTGAGCGCGGGCGACTTGCTTGGTTGGAGCCCTAAGCGTGGATAGCTCTCTCGGCGACATCGCGGGCGTGAGCGGTGCACATGACCGGAGGGCCCGTGCTGCTCCGTTGCCCGACGTGCTAGCGCGCAGAACAATCTGTTGGTGCATTCGGCGGCTGCTGAAGCGTTTCGGCAGCCGCTTTTTATACGGAGTTTAAATACAACAGTCTGTTGTATTACGTAGAGTGGTATATCTCTAGCGGGAAAAATGCGAGAGACGGAGCATTATGGCGTTGCTAGTAGGACTGGACGTAGGGTCGACGACGACCAAAGTTTACGCGATGCACGAGGATATGACCGAGGCGTGGTGGGGATATCGCCGCCACGGGGCGTGTCAGACAGCGAGCGTGCGCGCCATGCTCGGCGAGCTCGCCGAGCGCTTTCCCCATGAGTCACTGCGCGTTGCGGTGACCGGCTCGGGTGCGCGCGATATCGCGACCGCGCTGGGCGCCTCGTACGTTCAGGAGGTGGTCGCCAACGCGCTCGCGATCAGCAGGTTCTATCCGCAGACGCGCTGCGCCATCGAGCTGGGCGGCCAAGACGCCAAGATGATCTTCTTCCGCACCAACGATAAGGGAGACATCGAGGTTGCCGACATGCGCATGAACGGCTCGTGCGCAGGCGGTACCGGTGCATTTATCGACGAGATGGCAAAGCTCATGGGGGTCGGCACCGAATCGGGCGAGTTCGAGCAGCTCGCAAGCCGGGGAACGACCGTCCACGAGGTCTCGGGCCGCTGCGGCGTGTACGCAAAGACCGATATCCAGCCGCTGCTCAACGAGGGCATTCCTACCACCGACCTGGCGCTTTCGGCGCTTCACGCGGTCGCCCGCCAAACGATCGGCGGTCTGGCCCAGGGTATCGACATCGAGCCGCCGGTAATCTTCGAGGGCGGTACGCTCGCCTACAACCCCACACTGGTCCGCGTGTTCCGGGAGCAACTGAATCTATCGGACGATCAGGTTATCGTCCCGCGCGATCCGCAGATCATGGTCGCGCGCGGTGCCGCCCTGTCGCTGACCGACATGTTCGCATCGTCCCAACCGATCGACCTTCCCGACGCTTTTGTCCGGCTGGATAAGCTCGAGACGGTCGCGCCCGCAAGCGGGGAGGGACGTCTTGCCCAGCCCTTTTTTGCCACACCTGCCGAGCAGGCGGATTTTACGGCACGCCATGGCAAAGAGACGCCGGCAAAGGGTCCGGATGCGTATGCGCCCGGAGAGACGGTGCGTGTGGCGCTCGGTATCGATTCGGGGAGCACGACGACCAAGTTCGCCCTGGTCGATGAGGCGGGTGAGCTTGTCGATTCGTTCTACGCGTCTAATAACGGCAGACCGCTCGACGTCGCCCAACAGGGTCTTGTCAGCTTGAAGAACCGCTGGGAGACAGCGGGAGTCACGCTTGCGATCGATGCCGTGGGCACCACGGGATACGGCGAGGAGCTTTTCGCGCGCGCGTTCCACGCCGACTACCATACGGTCGAGACGGTCGCGCACGCCCGCGCCGCGTGCGCATGCGTTCCCGATGCGACCTTCGTGCTCGACATCGGCGGACAGGATATGAAGGCCATCTGGCTCAACCACGGCGTGCTGACCGATATCGTCGTCAACGAGGCGTGCTCTGCGGGCTGCGGCTCGTTCCTCGAGGGTTTTGCCAAAAACCTCGGAATAGCCGTTGAGGATATCGCGACCGAGGCATTTTCGTCCAAAGCCCCCGCCGTTCTCGGCAGCCGCTGCACGGTGTTCATGAACAGCAGCGTCGTTTCCGAGCAGCGGCGCGGTAAGGGTCCGGGCGACATCATGGCCGGTCTCTGCCGTTCGATTATCGAGAACGTGTTCACCAAGGTCATTCGCGTTTCAAATCTCAACCGTCTGGGCGACAAAGTCGTCGTCCAGGGCGGCACGTTCCGAAACGACGCGGTGCTGCGCGCATTCGAGCAGTATCTGGGCAAACCCGTCACGCGTGCGCCCCACCCGGGGCTGATGGGCGCTATCGGTATCGCCCTGCTCGCGCGCGAGGAATGCCGCAAGGGCGACGCCGGCACGTCGTTTATCGGGCTCGATGCCGTGGAGCGCTTCGAGCATCGCGAGTTCGGCGGCGTTACCTGCCGTCGGTGCAACAACCGCTGCCAGCGCGCGGTCGTGGCATTTGGCGACGGCTCGCTTTACGTCACGGGCAATCGCTGCCCGCGCGGCGGCGCCATCTCATGGGATGAGCTCGTGCGCGAGGTTCCCGCGGCGGAGGAGCTGCGTCCGCAGGGTGCTTGCGAGGCACAGGCACCCGGCACGGGGCGCGACCGGACCGCGGCTGCCCCCAATCTCTTTGTCGACCGCGAGAAGCTGCTGTTCGAGTCGTACCCCACGGTTCCCGTCAGCGGGGGGCGCGATGTCAGGATCGGCATTCCCCGTGTGCTCGAGTTCTGGGACACCATGCCGTTCTGGTCGACGTTCTTCAGCACGCTCGGCTTTAAGGTGCGCGTCTCGGGACGCAGCACCAAGGCGATGTACGAGCGCGGTCTGGCGCACGTCACATCCGACACCGTGTGCTTCCCGGCCAAGCTCGTCCACGGGCACATCCGCAATCTCGTCGACGCCGGCGTCGACCGCATCTTCATGCCCATCATCACGACGGTGCCCACCGAAAACACCGCCTCTACCAGCGAGTGGATGTGCGCCGTCGTAAAGGGATACCCCTACGTGATGCGCAATTCCGATAACCCGGAGGAGCGTTTCGGCGTTCCGTTCGATACGCCGCTGTTCCACTGGTACGACGAGGGCGACCGAAACCGCCAGCTCAAGGCGTGGTGCAAGGAGACCTTCGATATCGATGCCGACCTGGTTGCCAAGGCGACCGAGCAGGCGGACCGCGCGCAGGAGACGTTTGAGAACCAGCTGCAGCTGCGCGGCAGGCAGGTGCTCGAGAACGTGCACGAGGACGGCGGCTACGCGGTGGTGATCGCTTCGCGCCCGTACCACAACGACCCGCTGGTCAACCACGGGCTGCCCAAGCTCTTCTCTGAGCGCGGCATCCCCGTGCTGACGCCCGATGCGGTGCCGGGGGTCTGCAACGTCGATCTTTCCAACAGCCGCATCGACATCGTGAACAACTACCATGCGCGCATGCTGTCGTGCGCGGTCATCGTCGCATCGACGCCCGAGCTCGAGCTCGTGCAGATGGGCAGCTTCGGCTGCGGCCACGATGCGTATCTCACCGACGAGATCGCGCGCATGATGGGCGAGATGGGCTCCAAGGTTCCGATGATGATCAAGCTCGATGAGAGCGACGTCGCCGGTCCCATGGGCATTCGCGTGCGTTCGTTTATCGAGTCGGTCAACCGTCGTCGCGCGGAGGAGCGTGCCGAGGGCGCCCGGGTGCACGCGGTCCATCCGCTCGACGACCCGTATAAGGTCAAGTACACCAAGCGCGACCGGCACGACAAGATCGCGCTGGTCCCCAACACCTCCCATGCGTTCTGCAGGCTCATGACCGCGGCGATGCGCAATCAGGGCGTGCGCGCCGAGGCCCTTGATATCGGGCGCGAGGATGCCATCCGCCTGGGCAAACGCTATGTGCACAACGACATCTGCTTCCCCGCGCAAATCGTGATCGGCGAGGCGCTCGCGGCGCTCGAGAGCGGTAAGTACGACCCGCACGACGTCGCCGTGGTGACTGGCAAGTATATCGGCGACTGCCGCCTGACGCACTACATGCCCCTGCTGCGCCGCGCGCTCGACGACGCGGGATACGACTATGTCCCGGTGCTCACCAACGACGACGTCGATGCCCACAATGCGCATCCGGGCTTCAAGCTCGGCCTTGGCCCGAGCATCCAGATCGCCTACGGTCTTCCCATGATCGATGCCCTCGAGGCCATGCTTAGGCGCATCCGTCCCTACGAGCTCGAGAAGGGCGCGGCGGACGCTGCGTTCGACCGCGCGCTCGATGAGGTTATCGAGGGCATGGAGCGCTCCGGGCTGAGAGGCCAGGCGACGGGCTTCAAACGCGCGCTTGCGATCATGGACGCCGTTCCGTACGACCGCTCGAACCCGCATCCGACCGTTCTCATCGTGGGCGAGTACCTGCTCAATTTCCATCTCGGCGCCAACCACGAGATCGAGCGCTACCTCGAGGACAACGGGCTCGAGGTCATCGAGGCGCGCATGACCGACGTGATCCGCAAGACCTATTTCTACAAGCATGCGCAGTCGCGCGAGTTCCACGTCGACCTGTCGCTGCCCGAAAAGGCCTGGTACGCCACGGCGGACAACCTGTTCGAGCTCGCGCACGACCGTTGCGACCGCCTGGGCGCGGCGAGCCCGCTCTACGAGCCGCCGACGCGCATGCCCGAGCTCGTGCGCGCGAGCGATAAGATCCTGCACCATACGTTCGATGCGGGCGAGGGCGTGCTGATTCCGGCGGAGATTCTCGAGCACGCCAAGCGCGGCTGCCGCAACTTCGTGATCCTGCAGCCGTTCGGGTGTCTGCCCAACCATGTCGTGGGGCGCGGGCTCATCCATGCGCTCAAGGAGCAGTATCCCACGGCGCAGTTCCTGCCGCTCGACTACGATCCCGACGTGAGCTTCGCCAACGTGGAGAACCGTCTTCAGATGCTCATCATGAACGCCAAGGCGCAGGGGTGCGGTGAGGCGCATGGCGAGACCGCGTAAGGACGCCGATGCGCCCGATGCACGCACCCGTATCATCGAGGCGTTTTGGGAGCTCATCGAGAACAACAGCATCTTCGAGCTGTCGGTTGGCGAGGTGACCCGCGCCGCCCAGTGCAATCGCGGAACGTTTTACTACTATTTTCACGATTTCGATGAACTCGTCGCCATCGCCATAGCCCAGCTGCTGCAGGATAACGAGCTCATCACCGATGCCCTCTGGCATTTTTCGAGCGAGGGCGACCTTTCGGCGTTCGACCGGCGCGACGTCCGCTGCCTGCTGCGGCGCATCGTCATCACCATGAGGGCGGGTGCCGCCGAGCAGGTCGTGCAGGGCATCCATACGATCATCATCGACCGCGTGAGAGAGATCGTCCACCCCGACGGAGAAGAGCTCAAGGCAGATTCGAGCTTTGCGGTGGGCTTTCTGGTCTCGGGCATCATGGGCTTTGTGATGGCGGTCGGCTTTGCCCGGGAGGGCGGCGAGGAGATAGACCTCGAGCAGCCGGGGGACAGCGCGTGCGCGTACCTGAGGGCGGTCGCCATGCAGACGGTGGAAACGGTCGCGCAAGTCGAGGGCGTCGATACATCCGAGCTGCTCGAACGCGTCTCCAAGGAGGCCGATGCCTATCGCGCATCGCGTGCGACGAGTCCCGACGTGGTGAAAGACGCCTAGGGTTTCTCTTGCGGGGCGCCTGTCGCGCATCGCGCGGTGAGTCCCGCGATGCGGTCATAACCTGCATTCATGTGAGCCGGGTTTATAGATATTCCTCCAGCTGTTAACATAGACAACCTGTGGGTAAAGAGACAAAAGCGCCGCCGACGGGCGGGCGTTTTGATTTCGATGAACTCATGTAAGGAAACGAGCATGTTAGATAGATTTACCGATCGAGCGCGCAAGGTCATGTCGATGGCCAAACAGGAGGCGCTCGATCTGCACTCAAATAAGGTGGGCACCGAGCACCTGCTGCTCGCACTCGCCAAGGAGGACGAGGGCATCGCTGCCGAGGCGCTGCGCTCGCTTGATATCTCCTACGACGACATCATGGACACCCTCAAGGAGGTCCAGACCACGGTTCCCGAGCCCAGCGAGGAGACCGAGGCGGCCAAGCTCGTCTTTACGCCGCTCGTCATTAGCGTGATGGAGCGTTCATTCCGCGTGGCGCGTGAGAACAACCAGACCTACGTGTCGACCGAGCACCTGCTCATCGGTATCGTCGAAGAGGGCAACGGCATGGCCATGGACATCCTCATGCGCCTGGGTGTGTCGTCCGCCTCCATCAAAAAGGCTATCGAGAAACTCACCGCCAAGGACCAGGACAAGAAGCGTCCGCTCGCCGGCGCCGGTGCTGGTCGTCCCGGTGCGGGCCTGCCGTTCTTTAGCGGCTCGGATGCCTCTCAGCAAAAGGGGAGCGGCACCGACACGCTCAAGCAGTTCGCCACCAACCTCACTCAAAAGGCGCGCGACGGCGAGCTCGATCCCGTGATTGGCCGCGAAAAGGAAGTCCAGCGCATGATGGAGATCCTTTCGCGCCGCACCAAGAACAACCCGCTTATCCTGGGCGACCCCGGCGTGGGCAAGACGGCCATCGTCGAGGGCCTGGCGCAGCAGATCGCTGCCGGCAACGTGCCCGAGAATCTCATGAACCAGAACATCTGGACGCTCGACCTGCCGGGCCTCGTTGCGGGCGCCAAGTATCGCGGTGAGTTTGAGGAGCGCCTCAAGAACGTGATCCAGGAGGCCACCGAGGCTGACGACGTCATCCTGTTTATTGACGAGATGCACACCATCATCGGTGCCGGTTCTGCCGAGGGCTCCATCGACGCGAGCTCCATGCTCAAGCCCGTGCTTGCACGCGGTGCCTTCCAGATTATTGGCGCCACCACGGCCGAGGAATTCCGCAAGTACCTCACCAAAGACCCAGCCTTCGAGCGTCGCTTCCAGACTATCGATGTCGAGGAGCCGAGCGTCGAGGACACCGTCAAGATCCTGACCGCGCTTAAGCCGCGCTACGAGGAGCACCACCATGTGCGCTACACGCAGGGCGCTATCGAGGCTGCCGCGAACCTTTCCAACCGCTACATCCAGGATCGCTTCCTGCCCGATAAGGCCATCGACCTCATCGACGAGGCCGGTGCCCGCGCTCGCATCGCCGCGAATCGTGCGCCCGAGCCGGTGCGCGAGGCCGAGCATCGCATAGAGGAGCTCAAGGCCGCCGCGCAGGAGGCCACCGAGAGCGACGACATGAACAAGGCCGCCGAGATCACCGAGCAGCAGAAGGCCGCCGAGATTGAGCTCGCCGAGGCCAAGGCCGCCTGGACCGCCGAGCTCGACGCCAGCCCGCTCACCATCGACGTGAGTCAGATTGCCGACATCGTGTCCGTGACCTCTGGCGTGCCGGTTTCCTCGCTCACCGAGAGCGAGAGCCGTCGCCTGCTGCAGACCGAAAGCGTGCTCAAGACCCGCATTATCGGCCAGGACGAGGCCGTCGAGGCCGTCGCCAAGGCCGTGCGCCGCAGCCGCTCGCCGCTCAAGGACCCGCGTCGTCCCGGTGGTAGCTTTATCTTCCTTGGTCCCACCGGCACAGGCAAGACCGAGCTCGCCAAGACGCTCGCCGAGTACCTCTTTGGCAGTAAGGACGCGCTCATCAGCTTCGACATGTCCGAGTTCGGCAGCGAGTTCGAGGTCTCCAAGCTTATCGGTAGCCCTCCGGGTTACGTGGGCCACGACGAGGGCGGTCAGCTCACCAAGGCCGTTCGTCGTCACCCGTACTCGGTCGTGCTGTTCGATGAGATCGAGAAGGCGCACCCCGATATCTTCAACATTCTGCTGCAGGTGCTGGAGGAGGGCCGCCTGACCGATAGCCAGGGCAAGACGGTTGATTTCCGTAACACCGTGATCATCATGACATCCAACGTGGGCGCCCGCGAGATCGCGCAGGATGCGAGCGTGGGCTTTGGCACCACCGGCGAGCGGGGTCTCACGTCGAGTGAGATCCGCGGCCGTGCGATGGGCGAGCTCAAGCGCCTGTTCCGCCCCGAGCTGCTCAACCGTATCGACGACATCGTGGTGTTCCAGAAGCTTTCGGGCGAGAACCTGACCAAGATCGCGCACCTGCTGGTGGACGACCTGCGTCAGCGCCTGATTGCCAACGGCATGAACATCAAGCTCACCGATGCGGCCTACGACAAGATCGTGGCCGAGGGCACCGACC
>RPYR01000001.1 GCA_008671285.1 Collinsella aerofaciens
CCTTCGCTGTAGGTAGTTTGTAAATAGATTTTCTAGTAAAACCGTTAGCCGATGGTAAAAGGATGTTGGTTATCCAGCCTGTGTCCCACAGATATACTTACATCCTGTGCGTAAAGCCCATGGCCCGCAGGCCGTGATTATATTGAACTGGACCGTATTATGAGAGTGATTCACAACAGCCGTCTGCCGCAGTTTCGCACTCCGTTTGGCGCTGTGACCACAGGAACAACCCTTTCGCTCTCCGTGATTCTGGAGGACGCCGATCCCGCGCAGGCAACGCTTACGCTGCGCACCTGGGTCGATGAGATCGGTGAGTCTTTGTATCCCATGACGCACGAGGGCGACGGCATATTTACCGTAGAGCTTGAGTGCACCGAGCCCTGTCTTATCTGGTACAGCTTTATCTGCAATATCGAGGGCCAGCCCGAGGTCCGCCTGGGCGCACCGCAGGGTCGCACCGGTGGCGAGGGCGTAACTTACAACTACGCCGAGGTCCCGTCCTTCCAGATCACCGTCTACAAGCACCGCAAAGTTCGTCCCGAGTGGTACGAGCGCGGTATGGTCTACCAGATCTTCCCCGATCGTTATGCCCGCGACGAGCACTGGCGCGAGCGCACGCTGGCCGAGGTCGAAAAACCGCGTAAGGGCATTCAGCGCCGCATGGTCGAGGACTGGAACGAGCCGCCTGTGTACGAGCGCGCCGAGGACGGCTCCATCAAAACTTGGGACTTCTACGGCGGCTCGCTCAAGGGCATCCAGGAAGACCTGCCTCGCATCGCCGAGCTGGGCTTTACAGCCATCTACCTCAACCCCATTTTTGAAGCCGCGAGCAACCACCGCTACGACACCGCCGATTACACCAAGATCGATCCGATTCTGGGCACCGAGCAGGACTTTACCGAGCTGTGCGAGGCGGCCGAGAAGCTCGGCATTTCCATCATTCTGGACGGTGTGTTCAACCACACGGGCGACGATTCGATCTACTTCAACCGCTACGGCAACTACCCCGGCGTGGGCGCGTGGCAGAGCGAGGATTCGCCGTGGCGCGATGCGTTTTATTTCCACGAGGACGGCTCGTACGACTGTTGGTGGGGCGTGGGCAATATGCCCGCCATCAATGAGAGCTCCGAACTGGTACGCGAGCGGCTCCTGGGCAAGGACGGCGTCATTCGTAAATGGCTGCGCGCCGGCGCTCACGGCTGGCGCCTGGATGTGGCCGACGAGCTTTCCGATGACTTCCTGACCGAGATCAAAAAGGCCGTGCTCGCCGAGAAGCCCGACGCACTGCTGCTCGGCGAGGTCTGGGAAGACGCCTCCAACAAGATCAGCTACGGCCATCTGCGTCGCTACCTGCAGGGCTCCGAGCTGGACTCTGCTATGGATTACCCCTTCCGCGACATGGTCATCGGCTTTTTGATGGGCTACAAAAACGCCTACCAAGCTGCCGAGGATATCGAGACCCTGCGCGAGAACTACCCGCGCGAGGCATTATCCTGCGCGCTCAATCTGCTGTCGAGCCACGACCGCCCGCGCATTATCTCGGTGCTCGGCGGTGGCCCCGACGAGTCGCAGCTGCCCGAGAGTGAGCGCAGCAAATGGCGCCTGGACGAGAACTCCATGGGCCTGGCCAAGAGCCGCTTTTGGCTGGCGACGCTCATGCAGATGACGTTCCCGGGCGTTCCCTCAATCTATTACGGTGACGAGTACGGCTTGGAGGGACTCACCGATCCGGGTAATCGCCGCACCATGCCGACCAAGGAAGACCTGCACGACTTCGATACGTTCGCGATCGTCAAGAACGCATCTGCTGTGCGCCGCGCGCTGCCGTTTATGATCGACGGTGAAATCAAGGCCTTCGCGCTCAATGACGAGGTGCTGGCCTACAACCGTACCGGTAAAGACGGCGAGTCCGCGACCGTCATCATCAACCGCAGCCTGCGCAATTCACACCGCGTGACGATTCCGGCGCTCGGCGAATGCGCGAGCGATGTGATTAGCGGTCACGAGTGCGAGATCCACAACGGTACGGTCACGCTCGACCTGTACCCACTGGGTTCGTCGATCATCTATCACCACGCCGAGCAGCGCCTGCAGGAGCCGCTCGATCACGGTGCGGGTGTTGTGTGCCATATCACATCGGTGCCGACCGACGACGGCAAACCCGGTACGATCGGTGCGCCCACGCGTCGCTTTATCGACCATCTGGCCGCCATGGGCATGCGCTACTGGCAGGTTCTTCCCGTCAACCCCACGGACTTCTTCCGCTCCCCTTACGCCGGTCCTTCGGCCTTTGCAGGCAATATCGACCTCCTACCCGAGAGCCACGAGGAGCTGGCAGCCGACTTTGAGACCTGGAAGGCCCGCGGCGGCGAGGATGCTGACCCGCTGTACACCGCGTTTAAGCATCGCAATGCCGATTGGCTCGAGAAATACTGCGTCTATATGGCCGTCAAAAAGTACTTTGAGGGCGAGTCGCGCCACGATTGGCCGGCAGATGTCGCGCGCTACAACGAGCATCTGATCGACGACAAGCGCTTCCACAACGAGGCCGAGCTTCAGGCGTACATGCAGTACCGCTTTGACTTGGCTTGGTGCGAGCTCATGAACTATGCGCACAAGAAGGGCATCGAGGTTATCGGCGATATTCCTATGTACGTGTCGGACGATTCGGCAGACGCGTGGAGCGAACCTGAGAACTTCTGGCTGTCCGATACCGGCAAGGCAATCGAGATTTCCGGCGCGCCGCCCGACAACTTTGCGCCCGAGGGCCAGGTGTGGGGCAACCCGACGTTCCGCTGGGACCACATGAAGCAGAACGGCTATAGCTGGTGGATGGATCGCCTGCGTCGTGCGTTTTCGCTCTACGACCGCGTGCGCCTGGATCACTTCCTGGGATTCCACAGTTACTTTAGTATCCCCGCAGGCAAGGCTTGCGCCGAAGGTCGCTGGTTGGCGGGACCGGGCAAGGACCTGTTCCAGACCGCTTATGACGAGCTGGGTCCGCTCAACTTTATCGCTGAGGACTTGGGCTATCTGACGCCCGGTGTTCGCGCCATGGCATCGACCTGCGGTTTCCCCGGCATGGACGTGCTGGAGTTTAGCGACTACGACGTTCGTTGCGGTGTGCATCCCACGCCCGGCAAGATTCTGTACACCTCGACGCACGACACGTCGACGCTCGCCGGCTGGTGTACGCGTTCTTTTGCGGGCGGCGATGAACCGAGCGGTGTTGAGGTGGCGGCCAAGCTGATGAGCGACGCACTGGCAAGCGACGCTCCCCTGGTGATGATGCCGCTGCAGGACGTGCTGGGGCTGGGCGACGACGCACGCATGAACGTGCCGGGCGTGGCCACGGGCAACTGGACCTGGCAGGCTGACGAGGCGGACATTGCAGCCGCCGAGGGCAAAACCGCGCGGCTCCTGCGCAACAACCATAGATTCTGGGGCGAAGCGTGATAAAACCCCCGATATAGGGTACAGTTACAGACGTTTGAATTTTTGCGGGCAGAGTAATCTGCCCGCTTTGTGCTGAAAAGGAAGTATTTATGGCGCGCTACGATTACAAGTGCTCGAGCTGCGGCAACGTGTTTGAGGTTGAGCATCCCATGTCCGAGACCCCCGAGGTCGTGTGCCCCAGCTGCGGTGCCCCGGCGGCCAAGACGTTCTCAGCCAGCGGCATAAAATTTGAGGGCAGCGGTTTCTACAACACCGACCAGCGAAGCGGCGGCTCCAGCACCAGCGCCACGAGCGGCTGCTGCGCCAACTGCCCGCACAGCCACTAGAAACCAAACAGCCCCGCGACCGACATCGATCGCGGGGCTGATTCTTTGCGCTATAGGTGGCTCTATGAGTTGCGGTGAGATAAGGACTGTTTGGTGGGCAGAAGCCGCTATTCAATCCCTATTTCACCGCAACATATTAGTTACTTACGAATCAGGCGGGCGCAGAAGTGGCCGTCGTAGGAGTCGGCGTTTACTGGCACGCTTTGGAAAAGACCTCGGTCGTTTTGGCGTACGAAAACGAGCTTCTTGGCCTGCTCGAAATCAGGCAGTTGCAGAATCTGTGCCTCGGAGAGAGGCGCCACGGTAAAGCAGGCGCCCTCGGGAGAGGCCAGGAAGGCATCTACGACCTGCGTGTTCTCTTCATCAAATACCGAGCAGGTGGCATAGATAAGTTCACCGCCGGCAGCCACGCGTGCGGCTGCTTCCTTGAGCATCATCAACTGCAGTTTGGGCAACTCGGTCGTAACGTCATTCTCAGTTAGGCGCCACGGGATCTCGGGATGACGACGCATGGTGCCGGTGCCAGAGCACGGCGCATCGATAAAGACCGTATCGAACTTAACCGGCTTGCCAAGCATGGCATCAAACGACGTCAGTACTTCATCAAGCTCGCAGGCATCACCCGAAACCGTACGAACACCCTGAATACCGGCCTTGTGCAGGCGAGCGAGATTCAGATCGCATTTGCGATCATGCAGATCGAGCGCCGTATGCTGACGCTCATAGCCCGCACGCTTGGCCTGGCACATCATCACATAGGTCTTGGTGCCACGACCGGCACCAATCTCAAGGCAGCTTCCAGGGCGCGTGGCAGCTGTGGCGATAAGCTGCGCATTGAGATCAGATGCCACCGCGGCAGCACGCTCAAACACACCCGATGCAACCGTGACCTGCGCATCTACCGGGGCATGGCAGCCCGGGAAAACGGGCGCGACGAGCTGCGAGACATACGGATCGGGCTTGGTCGCAAAGGCGTTCTCATGCAGGGCCAGCGGCGCGGGGGCCAGATTGCCGGCAAAGTTAAGCGCACCCTCAGGCGTGTCGAACGATGCCATAATGCGAGCGCACAGCCAACGCGGCAGACCCATCAGGCGCGACAGACGAACCAGGCGTCGCTCAGACTCATCTACATCGGACGCCGTGGCAAAGTCCTCAACATTGTCCGCAACCTTATGCAGCACGGCATTGGCCAAGCCAGCGGCGGACTTAGCGCCGCAGCGAACCAGCTCAACACCCTGACTTACAGCAACGCGCCCAGGCGTATGTAAATAGAGCATCTCGAAAGCCGAGATACGAAGCGCCATGCGAACACGCGGCGCAACCTTTTTAGGCTTATCGAGAAACTGGTCGAGCAGCTCGTCCAAAATACCCTGCGTGGCGGCCACACCAAGTGCCAAGCGGGCGGCAAAAGCGGAATCGCGCTGATCAATAGCCTTGGCCGATGCGCGAGAGGACAGCACGTCGCGCGCATACATGCCGCGGCAATCGGCCTCCATCAGCACATCGAGCGCAAGCTTGCGCGCGGGAGACAGCTTGCTCATGACAGAACACCCCACGAAAGATCGGCGCCTTGCAGCCCAGCAGCCCAAGCAGAAGCGGCCATACCACGCTTGCCATCGGGCTTAACCTCGAGCAGTTCAACCGCACCATCGGAAAGGCCAAGGAAAACACGCTTGGCCTTAATGAGAACCTGACCCTCGCCAAGCGACACATCAGCCGGCGCAGCATCGAGCACGCGCACGGTCTTGCCGGCAATCACGCAACGAGCAGGCGCAGTATCGGACGAAGCGAGCACATGACGCACGCAATCGAGCGCAGCCATCTGCGGATCCAGACGCATCTCCAGCTTGGAAATCTTGGCAGCATGGGTAACGAGCGCCTCATCCTGTTCAGTCCACACGGCGGTGCCATCGGCAAGAGAAGGAAGCGTATCGGCAAGCAGTTTGCCGCCCAGCTCGCCAAGCTCCATAGTCAGTGCCTCAGCATGCTTACCGGCAACCGACGTGGAGGCCTGGGCACAATAAGCACCAGTATCCACGCCATGCCCGATGCGCATGATAGAAACGCCAGCAACCTCATCACCAGCAAGAATGGCACGCTGAATGGGAGCGGCTCCACGCCATCGAGGCAGCAAGGACGCATGAACATTCACAATACCGAGCGGTGCCATATGCAGCACCTCATCGGGCAAAATGCAGCCATAAGCAGCCACACAGAAAATGTCAGCCTGGGCAGTCTGGAGCGTCTCAACAACCTCAGGCGTCATACGATTAGCCTCAACAACCGGCAGACCAAGCTCAAGCGCCTTGGCCTTAACAGGAGACGGCTCCAACTTTTTACCACGTCCGCGAACAGCATCGGGACGAGTAACAACAAGCGCAATCTCATTCCCAGCCTCGACGAGCGAAGTCAACGAAGGCACAGCAAAATCAGGCGTACCCATAAACACAATACGCATAAAGAACGTCTCCCCTCAACCAAAGCCGAGACGGCTACAAATAACAGCGGAAAGCCAAGTCACCAGCCCATCCGCAATAACATTTCAACAAGAACAAATATACCCAAAACCAAAGAAAGAGCCGCAATAAAAGCAGCTCTTCCAACAAAGCAATTATCAGCGAAGACGCCCCTCCCTGGCCCAACGGCACCCGGGCGAGACAAGCAGCGTCAACGTAGTCCCCGGGGCGCCCGCCTATATCGTCCCGCGCGCAGTTTCGCAGCGCAGCGAGAATGTTTGAGCACGGGATGATATAGGCGGGCGCCCCGGGGACGGACAAACCTACTCCGTCTCGCCCGGTCGAGCGCCGCGGGCCAAGGCGTCCTGGTACTCCTTGACAGCCTTGAGCCTCTGCATAGGCTTCAGTCGCTCGAACATGGTGTTGCCGTGTAGGTGGTCGATCTCGTGCTGCAGGCACACGCAGAACAGATCGCCCGTGGCCTCATAGCGAATCAGGTTGGCATCCAGGTCGTACGCCTCGACGACGACATGGTCGGGACGCTCGATCTCGCAGCTAATACCAGGAATGGAAAGGCAGCCCTCGCTAAACGGCACCAGATGGTCGCTCTGCTCCACAATCACGGGATTGATGAGCACGTACGGGTCGTAGTCGTTTTTGTCGCTGTAGTCGCAGTCGATGGTGACGAGCTGAATGAGCTCGCCGATCTGCGGGGCAGCCAGGCCGCAGCCGCCGTTCTCGAACATCATCTTCTTCATCTTCTCGGCAAGCGTCTCGATCGCCGGGGTGATCTCCTCGATGACGGCGCACTCCTGGCGCAGACGAGGGTCGGGCGACAGTACGATTCCGTTGGCTTCCATGGCCATCCTTTCGGGTTGTTACATCAAATCATAGGCGTCGACGTCAACGCTCACGCTCACGCCGCGCACAGAGCCCACCTCTTTGAGGCAGGCGTCGATATCATCAGAGACATGGTACCCCACGGGCGACTTCACAAGCAGATGGAAGCGGTAACGGTCCTTGGCTCTCTCGATTACACACGAAGCCGGGCCCAGCACCTGCGGCACGGCACTCCCCGCCTGCAAAAAGTCGGGCGCGGCAGCATGCCAACGGCGCTTGAGGAGCTTTGCAATGCGCCCGATGTAGTCCTGTGCTTCGTCTCGGTTCGCCGACCACACCAAGATGTTGACCAGGCGAACAAAAGGCGGGTACAGCGCGTCGCGGCGCTGGTCCAGGTCGTAGTCGGTAAAGATCGAACGGTCATGCTCAGCGACGGCGCGAATGACCGGGTCCTCGGGCAGGTAGGTCTGGATGATGACCTCGCCGGGGCGATCACCACGACCGGCACGGCCGGCGACTTGCTCCAGCAGATCGTAGGCGCGCTCCCCTGCGCGGAAGTCCGGCAGCTTGAGGGCGAAGTCGGCATTGACCACGCCCACAAGGGTAACCTCGGGAAAGTCGAGGCCCTTGGCGATCATCTGGGTGCCCAGCAGCACCGCGCAATCGGCGGCATCGAACTGTTCAAGCAACTTCTTGTGCGCGTCCTTGCCACGCGTGGAATCGGCGTCCATGCGAATGATGGCGACATCCTCGGGCAGCATCTGGCGCAAGGCGTCCTCGATCTGCTGCGTGCCTAGGCCCATTTTTGCCAGGTAGCGACTGCCGCATTTGGGGCAACGGCTCGTGGGCGCCGGATAGGGCTGCACGCGCCAGGACGAACCGCAGGTATGGCACTGCAACGAATGCGTGCGCTCGTGATACGTGAGCGCGGTGGAGCAGTGGTTGCAGGTGGGGACGCAGCCGCACTCGCGGCACATCAAAAACGGCGCAAAACCGCGGCGGTTGTGCAGCAGCACGGCCTTCTCGCGACGCTCGACCACGCGTTCCAAGCCTTCCATCAGCGGTATTGAGAACATGGAGCGGCTGCCGTGCGAGAACTCGCGGCGCAGGTCGGCAATGCGAACCTCGGGCAGCACGGCGTGTCCCGGGCGCTCGGGCATCTCGACGCGTGTCCAAGTGACACCGTTGAACGTGCCGCGGCGGCAGCGGTCGAGGGCCTCGGCAGAAGGCGTAGCCGAGCCCAACACGAGCGGGCAGCGATAGCGACGCGCCATCTCGGCCGCCACCTCGCGCGCATGGTAGCGCGGGCTGGAACCCTGCTTATAGCTGGTCTCGTGCTCCTCGTCGATGATGATGAGGCCCAGGTCGCTGAGCGGGCAAAAGAGCGCCGAGCGGGCGCCCACGACCACGCGCACGGCACCGCTGGCGACCATATCCCATTGGTCCAAGCGTTCACCGGCCGAAAGGCGCGAGTGGAAGACCGCAACCGTTTCGCCAAAGCGCGAGCGAAAACGGCCGACGGTCTGGGCCGTCAGCGAGATCTCGGGCACGAGCACGCAGGCCGAACGGCCGGCTGCCAGCACGCGCTCGATGGCGGAGAGGTAGACCTCGGTTTTGCCGGAACCGGTGACGCCATCGACGAGCACCACGTCGCCGTGTGCATCCAGGCGAGCTCGCTCAATCTGCGCGAGCGCCTGCTGCTGGCCGTTGGTGAGTGCCACCGGCGCCTTACCGCTCGCCGAGGACAGCGTGGTCTGCTCGCTGCAGCCACGCCACGCACGGCGCTCTTCCACCACCACGACACCGCGTTTTTCAAGCGCCTTGATGGTCGCCGACATGCTGTTATAGAGCAGGTTGAGGTCGCGCGTCGTGACCGGGCCGCATTGGAGCGCCTCGATGAGCTGACGTTGGCGAACCGCTGTCTTGGGCGGCGTGTAGTCGAAACCCTCGGGCGTGAGCATGACCCAGCGGTTTTGGATAGGCTTGACGGCGGGGCGCTCAACCGTCCACACGCCGTCATCGCCCTTGACCACGCGCGGACTTCCACCCGGGGGCAAGAACAAACGCAGGCACTCGGAAAGCGTCGCGACATACTCGCGGCTCATCCAGCGTGCGATACGGGCAGCCTCGACAGTAAAGAGCGGTTTGCTGAGGATAGCCTCGATGGGCTTGATGCGTGCGGGGTCGAGGGCGATGTTGCCTTGTAGGTCGCCCAGCTCAGGCGCAATGTCGACAATATAGCCCGCGGCGGCGCGGTTACCAAAGTGGACCAGGACCGTTGATCCGATCTGCGCTTCGCTAGCAAGAGGTTGAGGAATGCCATAGGCAAACGGCTCGGACAGCGCACGCGTTGGGATGTCGAGAACCACGCTCGCATAGGCGGCGATGGGCTCAGGTGCGGGCTCGGGCTGCGCCGGGGCGGCGGCAGGAGCCGCGGACTTCGGAGCTTCCTCCGGTTCCGGCGAACCAAACAGCGAAAGTTGCTCGACCATGGCCCCAGCACCTCCTATCCCATACGTCTACAGAAACAAGAGCCCCGCTCGGGTGAACGGGGCTCGGATACATACGTTTGCGCAGCGATTACAGCGCCATCGTGCGGGCGCGGTCGATGCGCGCCAAGCAATCGTCGCGGCCGACGAGTGCCATGGTCTCGCCCAACGGAGGGCTCACCATGTTGCCGCAAACGGCGACGCGCACGGCCTGGAACACCACGCGCTTCTTAAGGTCCATCTGCTCGGGCAACGGCTCAAGCGCAGCGTCGATGTTGGCAGCCGTCCACTCGTCCACGCCCTCGAGCGCGCCCTTGGCGGCATCCAGAATGGCACCCATGCCCTCCTTGGCCAGGCCCTTGTTGACGGACTTCTCGTCATACTCGAGCGTCTCGGCCGTAGCGAAGATGGGAGCGGCGACGGTCACGGCGTCGGCCGGCATCTTGGTGCGCGGCTTAACGATGGCGGCAAGCGCGTCGATCCAATCCTCGCCGTACTCGACATTACCCTCGATGAGACCCGCCTCGTGCAGCTCGGGAACCATGATCTCGTCGGCAAACTGAGCATCGGACATGCCATTGATGTACTCGGCGTTGACCCAGTCGAGCTTCTTGGGGGCGAAGGTCGCCGGGTTCTTGGAGATGCGGTCGAGCGAGAACTTGCTGGCCAGGACATCGCGCGGGATGATCGTGGTTGCGCCGGCGAGCGACCAGCCGAGCAGCGCCAGGTAGTTGACAAAGGCGTCGGACAGGTAGCCGGCGTCGCGGTACTCCTCCACCGA
>RPYR01000258.1 GCA_008671285.1 Collinsella aerofaciens
CCATGGTTCCCAGGATATCGTCGCCTTCCCAGCCCTCTGACTGCAGAATCGGCACGTTGAGCGCGGTGAGCAGCTCCTTGATCATAGGGAACTGCGCATGCAGATCGGGGTCCATGGGCGGGCGTTGCGCCTTATACTGCGGCAGCATCTCCATGCGCACGCGCGGTTCGCCCTTGTCAAACGCCACGACCACACCGTCGGGGTTAAAGGCATCGATCATCTTAAGAAACATGTTCAGAAAGCCAAAGATCGCGTTGGTGGGGCGACCGTCCGGTGCGTTCATGGTCGGGGGCACGGCGTGGAAGGCGCGGTGCATGAGCGAGTTGCCGTCGATAACGGCAAAGGTGCGGCGCTTGTCAGACATATTGAATACCTCGCTTTGGGCTGGGCACGGTTTGCTCACTCCAGTTTACACGCTCCCCGCCCCGCGGCCACCGCACATCAGGCTTCCCTGCCGCCGCGGGCCCGCGCGTGATACGATGGCTCACGGTACATCAACCAGCAAGATCGATCCGAAAGGAGCCTGCGTCATGGAGCGTCCCTGCGCATGGAAAAAGTACACGCCACAGCAAATCGAGGAGCTCGAGGAGCTTTGCCGCGGCTATAAGCAGTTTTTGAGTGAGAACAAGACCGAGCGCCTGTGCGTCAAGGCCGGCATCAAGATGGCCGAGGAGGCGGGATACGTCGACCTGGAGACCGTAATCGCCGAAGGCCGCGAGCTCAAGGCGGGCGACAAGGTGTACGCCGCCAATCACGGCAAGGACCTTATGCTCGTCAACCTGGGCACCGCCCCGCTCGAGCAGGGCTTTAACATCCTGGGCGCCCACGTGGACTCGCCGCGCCTGGACCTTAAGCAGAACCCCGCCTTCGAGGCCGGCGACATGGCCTACCTCGACACGCACTACTATGGCGGCGTCAAGAGCTATCACTGGGTCGCCTCCCCGCTTGCACTCGTGGGCGTCATCTGCAGAAAGGACGGCACCACCGTCGACATCAACATCGGCGACAAGGCCGACGACCCGGTCTTTACCATCTCCGACCTGCTGATTCACCTCTCGAGCGAGCAGATGTCCAAGCCCGCCAAGGACGCCGTCGACGCCGAGATCCTCGACGTGATCGTGGGCGGCCGCCCCGTCAAGTTCGATGAGGACGACAAGGACGCCCCCAAGGAGCCCGTCAAGCAGATGTTCCTGGATATCCTCAAGGAGCAGTACGACGTCGAGGAGGAGGACTTCCTCTCCGCCGAGATCGAGGTCGTGCCCGCCGGCCCCGCCCGCGACATGGGCCTCGACCGCTCCATGATTCTGGGCTATGGCCATGACGACCGCGTCTGTGCCTACCCCTCCATGCTCGCCCAGATCAACGTCACCAACGTGGAGCGCACGAGCATCACGCTCATCGTCGACAAGGAGGAGATCGGTTCCGTGGGTGCCACCGGCATGACGAGTCGCTTCTTCGAGAACACCGTCGCCGAGATCATGATGCTCGCCGGCGAGGACAGCCCGCTGGCCCTGCGCCGCGCGCTCGCCCGCAGCCGTATGCTCTCCTCCGACGTGTCCGCCGGTTTCGACCCGGGCTATGCCGGCAAGTTCGAGACGAAGAACGCCGCCTTTATGGGTCGTGGCCTGTGCTTTAACAAGTACACGGGCAGCCGCGGCAAGGGCGGTTCCAACGACGCCGATGCCGAGTACGTGGCCCTCGTCCGCGACATCATGGACGAGGCCGGCGTGGACTTCCAGACCTGTGAGCTCGGTCGCGTCAACGCGGGCGGTGGCGGCACCATCGCCTACATCATGGCCAAGTATGGCATGAACGTCATCGACTCCGGCGTTGCCGTCCTGTCCATGCACGCCCTGTGGGAGGTCGCCAACAAGGCCGATATCTACGAGGCCTACCGCGGCTACAAGGCCTTCATCGAGCGAGCCTAACCAACCCTTCATCAGTTGCGGTGAAATACGGACTAAACTGGCCCATAAACGGCCAAAACAGACCGTATTCCACCGCAACTTCTTTTTTGGCAGAGGAGAGTCCATGCTGCAGGTCATCATTTCGCCCGCAAAGCAAATGAGCGCGGCCCAAGATGCGTTTGAAGTCCTGGGCATTCCGCCTTTTGCGCACGAGACGACTCGCCTCCACCGCGCACTGCTAGATATCGAACGGGATGAAGGCAGCGGCGGCCTGCAGGCGCTGTGGAACGTAAGCGACAGGCTGCTTACAACATGCCTGGATACGCTTCACGAATTTATGCCCGTCCTGAGCGATGCCGACCTCGCCGATCCCGATATCGCGCGTCGAATCTCCCCCGCCGTCATGTCCTACCACGGCATCCAATACCAAAGCATGGCGCCCGAGGTCATGGATGCCGCTCAGCTCGACTGGCTGCAAAACCATCTCTGGATCCTCTCGGGACTCTACGGATGCGTACGCCCCTTCCATGCCGTTGAACCGTATCGGCTGGAGATGGGCGCGAAGCTTGTCGTCGACGGTGCCCGAGACCTCTACGCATTTTGGGGCGACAAGCTCGCACGGGCTATCGCTCCGGCAGACTCCAACGCTACGATCGTCAACCTCGCCAGCGCGGAATACGCCAAAGCCGTTCTGCCCCGCCTCACCACCGATGTCGCGGTCGTCACATGCCTCTTTGGCGAAGGCGTCCGCAACGGCAAGCCCATCCAGCGCTCGACCGCCAGCAAAAAGGCACGCGGCTCCATGGTGCGCTGGATGGCAGAAAACAAGCTCGAGGATGCAAGCGAACTTACCGCATTCAACATCGGCTATCGTCACATCCCCGAGCTTTCAGACAAAAACACCCTGGTTTTCATGAACGCGCAGGCACAATAGGCCCGCCGTTTCCAAACACCCCGTTACTCCGCCAAGCCATCGGCCTTTGCAATCTCGCTTGTCGAGCCATCTTGGTAGGTAATCTTAACGTGCTCTACGTCGGATACCGTAACACCCGACGGAGGTTCCAAACGCCACTCCGTCAGAGCGATATCCATGGTCGTGGGCACATCGCCCTGATCTTTGAGCTTCACCATGAGTGTTTTGAGTGCCTCATCAAACGTCACGCGTTCGATTTCTTCACCCGGAATAGACCCGCCGCTCAACTGCAGCTGCACAAACGCGTCGCGCGGATACCAATAGTCGCCCGGCGCGGCCACCGTGTTACCGCCAGCGACCTTCACCGTCATGATCGGCAGGGCATCGTCGGCCTCAAACTCCCAGGCAGCGCCGCCGCGACCGCCAAACGTCCAAATACAAAAGGCAATCACCAACACGGCAAGCACCGCAAAGCCAATCGCGACAAGGCCATGGTGCGCACGGCTTTCCTCGGCCGATACATCCCATTGCGTCTCTCGATATAGATGCTTGTCTTCCATGTTCGCCTCCCCACAGGCACGCTCGTTGGCCCAATCGTACCCATTCAGGCTATACTTGAGCCCATGACATAACGGGGAGCTTGCAGGACAAGACGGCAGGCTGAGATTGGGCGCGCCCGCCCTGACCCGCAAACCTGATATGGGTAATGCCAACGAAGGGAGCCGTGCCAATGAGCACACAGACCGAGCCCAAGCTCGTCACGCAAATCGACTTCGCCCGTGCCGGGCAGATCACGCCGCAGATGAAGGAAGTCGCCGAGCGCGAGCATCGCGACCCCGAGTACATCCGCGAGCGCGTGGCCGACGGCCGCATCGCCATTCCCGCCAATATTGTGCACATCAAAAAGGGCATGCGCGCCTTTGGCGTCGGTGAAGGCCTGTCCACCAAGGTCAACGTGAACTTGGGCATCTCGGGCGACAAGGCCGATGCCGCCGAGGAATGGAAGAAGGTCAAGATCGCCGAGGACTTTGGCGCCGACGCCATCATGGACCTCTCCAACTCGGGCAAGACGCGCCAGTTCCGCCAGCAGCTCATCGACGAGA
>RPYR01000126.1 GCA_008671285.1 Collinsella aerofaciens
AACGACAGGTATTTCCTAAGGAGCACATTTGTCTACTAACGCCTCTGGCAGCCCTGTTCTGTCGCTGCTTATTCCCATTTACAATGTTCAGCGCTACCTGCGCGAGTGTCTCGATTCCGCCCTGGCGCAGACGCTCAAGGATATTGAGATCATCTGCATTAACGACGGGTCGACCGACAACTCGCCGGCGATTATCCGCGAGTATATGGAGCGCGATGAGCGCGTTAAGATGATCGACAAGGCCAACAGCGGCTACGGCGACTCGATGAACCACGGTCTGGAGATGGCGCGTGGCAAGTACGTTGGCATCTTGGAGTCCGATGACTTTATGGCGTCCGACGCACTCGAAAAGCTTGTCTCGGCCGCCGATAGCAATAATGCCGACTTCGCGAAGGCGAACTTTGATTTCTACTGGTCTAAGCCCGAGGAGCGCCGTTCGCTGCACGAGATGTTTAAAGCCAAGGACTGTGGAAAGCCAGTGCACCCGAGCGATACGACGCAGTTCTTTAAGCAAAAGCCGTCGATTTGGTCGGCCGTGTACCGTCGCGATTTTCTTGAGCGCAACGGCATTACGTTCCTGCCGACTCCGGGGGCATCCTTTCAGGACACGTCATTCGCCTTTAAGGTGATCGCGTGCGCCGATAAGGCTGTTTACCTTCATGATGCCGTGTTGTCTTATCGCCAGGACAACGAGAATTCCTCGGTCAATTCTTCGGCTAAGGTCTTTTGCGTCAATACCGAGTATGCCGAGATTGAGCGTTGGATTCGAGAGGATTATGCCCGTGACCACGCAAGTGATGACGTCGCGCGCATGCTCAAGTTCAATCAGCTCATTAAGTACGATTCGTACATGTGGAACTACGTGCGCCTAGCGCCTAAGTTCTATAAGGAGTTCCTGGTTCAGATGGCCAAGGAGTTCCAAGCGGCCTTGGACGCGGGGGAGTTTTCGCTTGACGATCTCAAGCCGTGGAAGCGCGCAAATCTCGCTGCCATCCTCAAAGATCCTGAGGGCTGGGTTGACGAGCATCCGAGTTTTGCGACGGATGGTGCCTTGGGGCGGGCTAAGTATTACGCCTCGGTTGGAGGCCCAGGTGTGGTTGCTGCCTTCCTCAGCGATTCACTGAGGGGGTAGGTCGACATGGGAGAGACTTTGACCCCCAAAGCGACCATTGTCGTTCCCGTCTACAATTCGTCGCGCTCCATTCAGCGATGCGTCGATTCGCTGTTGGCCCAGTCCGAGCGCTCGATTCAGGTTGTCTGCGTCAACGACGGTTCGACTGATGATTCGTTGAACGCGTTGCGCCAGATCGCGCAGGCCGACGATCGTGTACTGGTGATTGACCAGGAAAACGTGGGCGTCTCGTGCGATCGAAATGACGGTATCGATGCTGCCGAGGGCGAGACCGTCTTTTTTGTGGACGCCGACGATTACATCGATGCCCAGACGGTCGAGCGCGTGCTGCATGCCATGGAGTCTGCAGATGCCGAGGCTGCCGTTTTTGGCGGTGTCTGTGAACCCGTCGATGCTGCCCCCAAACGCATCCAGCAACTCATGAGCCCCAAAGCCGGTACCTTCGGCGCCCGTGATCCCCAACTGCTGTTCCATTCGAATGCGCAGCCCTATGCCTGCCGTGCGGCTTTTTCGCGCGAGCTGCTCAATCGCGAAGGCATTCGCTTCGCCCCCGGTTTGGCTTTGGGCGAGGACGTCGTCTTCCAATTTGCGGCTTATGCGCTTGCCCGCAAGACCGTCGTCATGCCGGACAAGTTCTACCACTACGTGATGGAGAGCGAATCGGCGACGCACGAGTTCAACAGTGCCGAGGCTCGTGCCAAAAAGCTTGACGCCCACATGAGGATGCTCGAGGAGGTCTTGGAGGACTGGGCGGCCTACGGTCTTTTGGACCTGTGTCCCGGCGAGCTGATAACTTGGTTTTTGGACCTAATTGTGTTCGACCTGGCGCGCTTGGATGCCGATGGCTTCCATCGCGTGGCGGCTCGCGTCAACATGGACCTCGCGACGTTTTTGGGAGCGGACTGGGCGGATACGCCTGCCAAGGGCGCCGTTTGCCGTGTTGCCCACAAGTTCGTCGCGACGACCTCGGGCGTTTCGATGGCAGACGCCACGCTGTTCTATCTTTCGACTCGTGGTCTCAAAGCCTGCCTGGAGCGCTTTATCTAATTCCAAGCGCTGCCGCCCGCCGCAATTCGGCTGCTAAAATAACCCTGTTACACGCTATTCAACAGGAGGTTCTCTTGCAGAACTCTGATACCCCTAAAGTTTCGCTGCTTGTTCCCATTTGCAATGTCGAACGCTACCTGCGCGAGTGCCTCGATTCCGCCGTGGCGCAGACGCTCAAGGACATCGAGATCATCTGCATCAATGACGGTTCCACCGATAGCTCGCCGGATATCATCCGCGAGTACATGGAGCGCGACCCCCGTGTAAAGATGATCGACAAAGCCAACAGCGGCTACGGCGACTCGATGAACCGCGGTCTGGAGATGGCGCGCGGTGAGTACGTGGGCATTCTTGAGTCCGACGACTTTATGTTTGAGGATTCGCTCCAAAAGCTGGTCGCCAAGGCCGATGCTGAGCATGCCGATGTCGTTAAGGGCGACTTTTACCTGTACTGGTCTGCGCCCAGCGAGCGCCGTGAGCTGTTTGGGATCATCGACGAGCATATGACGGGCGCCGCGTATCGCCCCGTCGATCGTCCGGGCATCTTCTACCGCAAACCTTCCATTTGGTCGGCTATCTATCGGCGCGAGTTTCTCAACGACAATCAGATTCGGTTCCTTCCCACGCCGGGTGCCTCGTATCAGGACGCCGGCTTTAACTTTAAGGTTTGGGCTTGCGCTGAGCGTGCCGCGTTTATTACGGACCCCATTTTGTGCTATCGCCAGGATAACGAGAAGAGCTCCGTTAATTCGCCCAACAAGGTGTTTTGCGTGTGCGACGAATATGCCGAGATGCAACGTTTTTTGGACGAGCGTCCCGAGCTCAAGGCTCAGCTTCAGGGCATTTTAATGCGCATGAAGGTCGATACGTACCGTTGGAATGATGAGCGTCTGGTCGATGAGCTGCGCGAGCAGTTTTGGAAGAAAGCCTCGTCCGAGCTCAAGGCCGATTGGGATGCCGGTCGCTTTGACCTGTCGCTGTTCGATCCGCGTGGCGAGACTGACTTGCGCCTGATGGTCAAGTCGCCCCGCGCCTATATCGATTCGCGCTTTGACTTTAAGAAGCCGGGCAAGCTCAATACGTTTAAGCATTACTTTAAGATTGGCGGCCTGCCACTGGTCTGGCGTGTGCTGACGTATCAGCGCACCTACGGCGACAACCCGCACCCCGATGACGTTCCGGCCGCACAGTAGGAGCGAGTGACTATGGCTACCCCCAAGATTTCCGTTGTCGTTCCCATCTACAAAGTGGAGGAGTGCCTGGCCTGGTGCCTGGACTCCCTGCTTGCGCAGGACATGCCCGATTGGGAAGGCGTGCTGGTCAACGATGGCTCGCCGGACGGGTCGCGCGATATTGCGGCTGCCTATTGCGAAAAGGACGAGCGCTTTACGCTGGTCGATAAGGAGAACGGAGGCCTGTCGAGCGCGCGCAATGCGGGCATTGCTGCGTCCACGGCGCCTATCGTCGCGTTTTTGGATTCCGACGACCGGTTTACGCCCGATGCATGCCGCGTGATCGTCGATGCCTTTGAGCGCGAGCACTGCGACGTTTTGACCTTTGGCGCGAATCCGTATCCGCTGGAGGCGGGGTATCCGTGGCTTAACTATGTGCTGAGCCCGCGCGATGTGTCGTTTGAAGGCTATTGCTCTGACCTGCTGTTTAAGGAAGCATCTCGCCCCTTTGCATGGCGCACCGCCTGCAAGCGTGAGTTTTTGCTGGGCAACGGGATAGTGTTCGACGAAACCGTTAAGTACGGCGAGGACCAGGTATTCGATTTTGCCGTGTACGGTCGCTCGCGCAAGACCGCGCTTATTTCGAACAAGCTGTACGACTACCGCGTGGCGCGCAAGGGCTCGCTCATGGACACCATGCGCTATGACGACGAGACGCGCCTGCTGGAGCACGTGAAGATTTACTCCGCGGTGTTGGCTGACTGGCAGCGCGACGGTCTCGATGCTCAACATGCCGATGACCTGGCATATTTCCTGTGCGATCTGGTGCTGTACGACGCGCTCAGGCTGCTGGGTTCGGACTGCGGCAAGGTGTTTGCTGCCGTTGCCGCGGCGCTTGTCGGCTCTGCCGTGGGCAGCGATACTGCGCTCGCGCAATGTGCTCCTTCTGTTGCTGCTATGGTGCGTGCGGCGCTTACCAGCAAGGCCCCCAATGCCCGTGAGTGCAAAAAGCTCATGTTCGATTACGACGTCTTGAGGTTTGGCCGCCTGGGTGCCTGCAAACGCATGGCAGCGAACGCCCTGGGAAAGCGAGAAGTGTAGATGAGTATCAAGCATTTGGCACTTTGTCGCAGCCAGGGCCGCCTGTTTGTGTTGCTTCGTTTTGCCGGTCGGGATGTCGCCGCGCTTATTGAGCGGGAGGGTTCTCAAACGTTTGCCCACGCGACAACGAGCGGTTCTTGTGTGCCGTCGCTGGTGCTCCCGGTCGATCATGGCCGTGTGCTGGCGCTTTGCCCTTCCGTTTCCGATTACGAGCGCGAGCTCGCTGTCTTGGTGCTTCCGTTTTTGGATGGCTCGTCGATGGATGTCGTTTTTGCATCCGGTGGCCAAAGGTTGGGCTCCATTCGCCTCGATAGTCGTGTGGCCAAGCTGGAATCCAAGATTAACTACAAAGCAAAGCCTGCGCAGTGTGCGCTTATCCGCGATGCACAGCGCGGCGAATGCTGCGGTCGCTACGAGATCGATGCCATTCGCTATTTGCCGGCAGACGCCGGCGCGGTGTGGCGCTATGAGGTTACCTGGGCGGGAGACCCCCAGTGCGCACCCGAGTTCCAGATTTTCGATACGCATATGAATGCCATCGATGTCACCGTGCATGTGTTTGAATCGCAGGTCGATGTGCCGCAGCAGAACGGATGCCGCGTCAATAAAACGTATCTGAGCGTGGAGATGCCCGAGGACATTCGAGATTTTGTCGCGATTGCAACTGATCCTGCGGGCCAGATTCAGAGCGGTTTTTGCGCCATGGATGGTCGCCTGTACAACGGCATGGTCGATGACAGTTGGAACCGCATGAAGGACGCGCGTGCAGACGACGCAGCTTATCGACGTTGGTTTGAGCAACATCGCGCAAAGCCGGGCGATTTAGCGTGCCAGCGTGTCGCTTCGGTGGCTTTTGCCTATAGACCA
>RPYR01000251.1 GCA_008671285.1 Collinsella aerofaciens
GAGCTGGCGGATACTGTCGTTACCATAGTTTGCGGTGTTTTTTGCCATACTCGCTCTCTCGGTGCTCCCTTGCTGCGTTTAAGTCATATAGATAGTCAAGGTAGCATAGCCCAGCCCTTGGGCGATTCCACCTAACACGAAATCCATCGAACAATCGTTCGGATTAACGGGGATAGTGTTTAGTGGTAGCGCGGCATTGTTAAACAAATTTGGCAACCGATGAATTTTATTTAATAGAGACCTAGTTTTACTAAACAAAATCGAATGATGCTGATTGTGCGAGCGGGCACACCGATCGACTATCAATCACGTTTACTCGGAAAAAACCGAGTCGGTTTGTCCGAGTAAGTTTGAAGACGGCCGAATGCGTCCTGCTGCGTTTGCGGTTGGATGCGTTTATCAAAAACGTGCCATGCGGATTGTTGGCGAAAAGACGCCGTGCCAAGCTCGAGGCAGAACTCGACTCCTCTGACGATATCTAATGCGTAATGGGCTGGCTCTGGGTATCCAGAACCAGCCCATTTTGATGTTCGATGAGCCGAGTTGGCGTCTCTCACAAAGGTAACTAGGAGCTAGCGAGGCCTATCCGAATTGACCTCCTTGGCGGTGTCTTTTTCGAGCGTCGTGCGGCGGGCGCTGTAGGCGATAAGGCCGGCGCCTGCCACGGCGAGTGCTGCAGCGGCTGCCGTAAGGGGAGCGTTGACATCGCCTGTGCCCGCAAGCGCGCCCGCTTTTCCGGAGCGCTTGTTATTGCTGTGGTCCTTGCCACTGCCGGAACTCCTTCCGCCGGAGCCGCCGCCCTCGTCGGTACCGCCGCCACTCGAGCCGCCATCGTCGTCTACTGTCATCGGGGCGTCGTGAAGTTCTGTCGTATCCGCGCTGTCGCATACGCCGACCTGAACTTCTGAGCGTTCGCATGCCGCGTCGGGCACATGAAGCTCGTGCAGTACGGCACCCAGCGCCGAGTTTGCGCCCGGTCGAATTTCCTCGAGCGTTACGGGATCGAGCGCCACCAGATTACGCGCCTTCGCATACAGCGTTACGCGTTTGCCCACTTCGTCGCTCCAACTCTCGGGGATAGCGAAGCTCATGCGGAACTGTGCCGTGCAACCCGGTGCCAGCACGGCGTTGCCACTGTCGGCTACCAGCGGGTGCGTTGCAAAAGGTGTGCCCAGCGTTTCGAGCGCGTACTTCACGTGTGCCATGTCGTTGCCCGAAGCGTCCTCGGCAAGCTCTGGATCGTAGATCGATGCCATGCGTGTGTTCGCTCCGAACCCGATGGATGCGCTGGAGAACGGCTGGCTGGAGCCCTCTCGGTACAGATCGATTGTGCCGGCGGTCAGCAAGGTGTTGCCGTCGTTTCGCACCGTGACCATGAAGGATTCGCCTGCTGCTCCGGGCACCACCGCGCCCGAGGTAGCGACTGCGCCCGTCGGAGTGGCACACGCCACCAAGGGCACTTCGATGCCGTGCAGCTCCGCCTTGCTCTGCTCGGCACTCACGATGTGCGTGGCGAGCGCGGAGAGCATGCCTCCCGACGTCAAAAATGTCGTTATCTGATCGACGGGATGGTCCAGCTCGCACATCACGAACGGCTCCGTAAACAGATCGCCTGCCAAGGTGCTGGCGAAGATGCGGAAGTGCTTGCCCATCACTGCTACCGGGTTGCCTTCTTCGTCGTAGGTTTGCCCCACCTTGCCATCGGTGTTCTCTACATAGAGCACGCACCTGCCGTTGTTGCTTACGCTAAACGATGCCGGGCCACAGCCTGCGGCACCCACGGGCTGCGTTGCAAATGCCGATGCGCCTCGCGTCCAAGTAATATGCTGCAGTTGCTCGTTGACGGTAGCCAAAAAGCCCGTGTGCTGCGGCCACGGCACCGCGTGGGGTACTGTGGCATCTGGCGACATAACGCCCCAGCCCGCAATGGACTGGCCGATCACGGCGTACGATGCACAGCCACAACCGCCTGCGGTCTCGTATGCAACGGGCACCACCATTTTGCCGTTGATATTCTCGGGCGCGCCGAGCTCGATGCTCGACGGTGCCTGCGGAAAGCGGAGGACCTGACGGAACGTGAGACTGTCGCCCGAAACGTCCGACCACAGGGTAAAGCACTCCAGCGCAACCTCGGCCTCGCTGCCGAGCGTCTTTTCTGCGGTGGTTCCGCGGCGGTGGAGGTAGGCGCCCGACAGGCGCCCGTCGACAAGTGTCTTGCCCACCGTGATGCGTGGGCACTGCAGGCAATGGTAGCCATCCTCCTGAAGGCGGCCGCGCGAGATGCTGCGCCACGACGTGTGCGATATCACGCGAACTCCGTCGTTGCTTATGCGCAGGCGCACAACGGACAGTATGCCGGATGTGCTCGCCGTATCGAAAAGGGTGTTGTCGCCGGCGGGGCGCTCGCCCGAGACCAGCAGCACGTAGGCGTCCTGGTTTCCTCTTCCGTCCGTATATTCCACTACGTCGAAGTCGTAATCGTATATGCTGTCGCGCTCCACGTCGCCCTCGCCAAACCCAAGGGGAAAGTCCACAGGCGTGGGAGCGGACCACGTCCCGTTTGCCTTTGTGTGTACCACCAGGCGCGAGCGACCATTGTCGCCGTAGCGCACCGAGGCGATACGGAACAGGCATTCTACGCCGGCAATCATTGCCAGCTTCATGTGGGCTTCGCTGAGCACGCCAGCAAACAGCACGTTGTCGCTCGAGGGCTTGATGCCGCCACGCTCGTCCTCCGACACGCCGGCAGAATCGGCGTTCGGGTCGGCAACGGTGTTCGTTGCCTGACCGATGTAGGTGTACTCATACATCGGCGCGGCGTTTTCGTCGTTCTCTATCAGTGCATGGACGAAATGCTCGATCTGTCCCGTGTCGTCGCTTTCTGCATCCGCCTCGAGCTCAATGCGCGTGACCGCCCGATCCCAATCGCGCACGACAGGCGCGGCGTTTACGGCAGTGGCCTTAACCTCAGCGCGTGCGAGCAGCTCGGCGTTGGTGACGATGGTGGCCGATGCGATAAATTGCGGCACGCCGCCCGCCTCGATGTTGCCGGGCATGCCGAAGCGGGCATCCAACGTGTAAGGCGTATCTCCACCCAATGCGAGCTCAGAGCGCTGGAGCACATACTGGTTGCTATTGTTCACCGACATATTCCACGAATCGAGGAGTGTGGGCCACGATCCCGACCAAGCCTTGGTGGTCCACTTGAACATTACGAACTGGAGTATCACATCGAC